>JAFDHD010000132.1 GCA_019308995.1 Deltaproteobacteria bacterium
CTTTTTAAGACGTTATAACTTATTCTACACTATCCGAAGAACTAATGGCCAGCATAAAATGCGCTTTTTTTACTTTTAAACCAAATACTTAGAAAACCGGACAGGCACTAATTATGCAGATGAAACAGGCGGATCCAGAAGTAAAGCCCGCTTTGAATGACAGGCGGCTTTGTGAGGCCAGCCCGTTCCTGGCGGAACTGGTAGGCAGAGGGCGGTGGACAGAGGGACACGACCGGGACCGGGCGGCGGACGAATTAGATTTTGCCGCTGCTTCAAAAGATTTTCGCCGGCAGATTCGCAAAATGGCTGACGACCCGGAAGAGGCCTTACTCCTGCTGCGAAGGTTCAGAATCCGAACCCTGCTCGATCTGGCCCGCGCCGATCTTGAGAATCGCCTCAAGCCTCAGCAGATGCAGATTCACCTTCGGCGCCTGGGCGATCTGTTGCTCTACGGGGCGTGGACGGTGGCTGAGAACGTGCTTCGTCAGAAGTATGTCCATCCTTTAATCCTGGAGCGGCGCAGCGTTATGTCGCCCGTGGCTGTCTGTTCCTTGAGCCGGCTGGGGTCCATGGAACCATTGTACACCACTGCTCCGGCGCCTATCTTTGTCCACTCCCGAGCTGCTGAATTCGCCCCGGCCCTGAGGGAGAAGGATTTTGTGCAGGCCCGCCGTTCCGGGAAGGAGTGGCTGCCGGCCCGGGATTACTTCCTGCGCCTGACAAGCCGGACCCTGTCCTACCTCTGGGCGCCGGACGCCGGGGGAAAAAGGTTTGATCCCATGGGCGAGGACCACCTTCTGGACCGGCCGGCCCTTCTGCCTGGCCCTCTGGTGATTCTTTTTTCAACCTTTGAAGATCACTTCCTGAATCACCAGCCCCCGACCCAGGCCCTATCTTTACTCAGGCTTCGCTTTGCCGTGGGTCAGAAGCAGTTGGGCCGGGCTGTGGAGGCTGCGGCCCGGGAAACGCTGATACAGACCGCTTTAAAGCTGGGCCCCCGGTTGAAGACCGCCCTGGATGCCTGGTTTAAGGACAGATCCAGGGCCGAAGGTCTGCCCATGATTCCCGGCGGTCTGCTTGATATCGAGCGCACGATTCGTGGCCTTCAGTTCAGGTATGCTCCAGTGAACAGGAGTCTTTTAGTCCCTTCTCCCCTGAAGGCCCTGAACCTCATGGCCCGGGAAGGCATGATCGCAGCAGAGCAGCAAAAGACCCTGTCCCGGTCCTACATCTGGCAGTGGTTCATTGTCAACCGGCTGGCCTTGCTCGGTAACCGTTCTGCATTAAAGCTGAAGTTCTTGCGTTCAAACCGCCTCGATGACGAAATCGGCCTCAAAGGCGCCTCGGCCAGGACCCTGGCCTTCATGGAAGCGGCGCAGTCCGTTTCCAGGGATCTGTTCCATGAAGGCAAGGGAAGCGCCGCGGCTTGAGGCCCATGGGAGGAGGCTCCTAGGAATTGATTTGCCTTTCAGGTTTGAGGTGCATATATAATTTTCATTGCTGGGGGGAAAAGATGAACGGTCCAAACGAAGAGATTGGGATCACATGAAACTGCGGATGCGGGTATCCAACTCCTGATAAGAGAACAGGGTCTGGTAGTCGGCCAGGGCTGCCAGGGCGCGGTTCTGAATGCGGATGCCGTACTCCTCGAGGATAGCCACTGGATTCAACCCCCCAATAACCACGGCGCCGAGACGCCCCTCGCTGACCGGAATCTCAAATAAGGGCTGACCGGGCCAGCCGACGGACATAAAACCGCCCAGGCTAACTTCTTGAAGCTGTCCGGCCAGAGTGATCACGCGATCCCGGCTTCCGGCGGGCAGCTCACGAAAGCTGGCGCCGATGCGGCCGTTTCCGGTGGTAATCGCGCCGATGTAATCGGTCATGCCGCCCCGAATGAACACCTCAAGCGGGTCCAGGGTCGTGCCTTCATAGTGGATGAGCTCCACGAATCGCGTCGGCTTTCCATCCTGTAGCTCCAGGAGGCCGCCGAACCGTGAATGAGTCGGGACGCCATGGGCTAAAAGCACGCCGTTTAAAGTGATGGAGCATACAGTGCCAATGCCCACACACCCCTCACGAACGAGGACATCACCAATGCGTTCGCCTGGACCGAACAGAGTAATAAGACGGCCCATGGCGTAACCGGTCGCAAAGATCTGTTTCATTAAAGGTACGGCTCGTTCAAGCTGGTCTTGCCCGATGACACTCGCGTTTATCACCACGGTGCCGATTTTTTCCGCGAGATTGAAATCCATATTATAGGTCAGCTGATCAATCTTGGCCGCCAGGTAACCCACCTTTTCGTAAGCTCTCGCAAAGGATAATTCTTTAAGACCCCGTTCAGTTATCCGGTGGCCGCGCTTGCCGAAAATCTCAGTCATCCCCTCGCGATCCATCTGCTGGAGATAAAGGCGGACCGTGCGCTCACTCACTTCATGGCCCATGGCCAGAAGCTGCTGGTTAATTATTGAGCTGCTCAAGGGTTTGTTGGAGGCCTGAAGAATCCTCAAGACGGCCAGACGCTTTTTTTCTCTTTTTTCCCGCATGAATCGAACTATACCGGCAAATATGCCTTTTGTCAAATGTAATACCGGCAAAATTGCCAGTTTTTTAGCTCTATCTTGCCAGCCGGAGTATTCGAAACCGACTAAAGTCGCGCTCTGTAAAGGTTTAGGTTTACGCTGAATAGGAAAAAATGCCGACTCATAAAGGCCTATATGAGAGTCAAAATAGGAAAATTTGCCGAATAACGTTAAAAATACGCCCCCATTTTTTTCTCGGTTTGGTAATATATTACATAAAAATTATTAGTTAGGCTTGACAGCCATTAATTTTTGTGAGATAGTAATGGCAATAGGTTGCCGGATGATCAAGCTCTGTTTTAAAAGCGAAACAAAGGGAAAGTTTTTCGTGGCCAGGTACGTCTCACTAATATTTAAAAAATTAAAATTGGCAATCTATAGTCGCTTCATAATTTTTTAGAGGAGAAAGAAATGAATCTAAACAGACCCAACAGTAATGAGGCCCTGCAAACTAATAACAGATCGCGATTTGTCGTGCCCCAATCCGGAATCTGCAGCCGTTGTATAGATGGATGTAAAGGCAACTGTGATCTCTTCAAGGCTACTTTCCGCGGACGCGAGCTTCTTTATCCCGGACCTTATGGGGAAGTCACCGCCGGGGCGGACAAGGATTATCCCGTTGATTACTCCCACCTCAACATTATGGGGTACGCTCTTGGGGCTGAAGGGGTGGCCGCGGATCCCGACCATGCCACCTTTCCGGCTGTTGATACCGAGACGGTGTTCGGAACGGATAATCCGGTAAAGATGAAAATCCCCATCTTTACAGGGGCCCTGGGCAGCACGGAAATCGCGCGGAAGAACTGGGAGCATTTCGCCGTTGGTGCGGCCATTACAGGTATCACCCTGGTTTGTGGTGAGAATGTCTGCGGAATTGACCCGGAGCTGGAGTTGGACAGTAACGGCATGATCAAGGAAGCGCCGGATATGCGCCGCCGGGTGGAAGCCTATCGCCGCTACCATAATGGTTATGGTGATATCCTGGTTCAGATGAACGTTGAGGATACCAGGCTCGGCGTGGCTGAGTACGCCATCGAAAAACTGGGCGTGGAAACAATCGAGTTAAAGTGGGGTCAAGGCGCGAAATGTATCGGCGGCGAGATCAAGGTGGATTCCCTGGAACGGGCGATCGAACTGAAGAAACGCGGATATATCGTCACGCCTGATCCTGAGGCCCCGGCCGTACAGGCCGCCTTCAAGGCAGGCGCTATCAAGCAGTTTGAAAGACATTCCCGTCTGGGTTTCGTTGATGAGGAAGGCTTTGTCAAGGAGGTCGAACGGCTTCGCTCCTTAGGAGCCAAACGCGTCACACTAAAGACCGGCGCTTATCCCATGCGAGAACTGGCCATGGCCGTTAAATGGTCTTCCAACGCCAGGATTGACCTCCTGACCATTGACGGCGCGCCCGGCGGAACCGGCATGAGTCCCTGGCGAATGATGTCTGAATGGGGTATCCCATCCATCTATCTGCACGCCATGGCTTACGAACTGTGCGCGCGTTTGGAAAAACAGGGTGTCCGGGTGCCTGATATAGCCTTTGCCGGCGGGTTTTCCGCTGAAGACCATGTCTTCAAGGCTCTTTCTCTGGGAGCACCTTACTGCAAGGCTATTTGCATGGGCCGCGCCCTGATGATCCCCGGCATGGTCGGTAAGAATATCGGCAACTGGCTCAACGGCGAGGACGGCGGCCTGCCCAAGACTGTTTCCAAATTTGGCGTCACTAAAGAAGAGATCTTCTTCTGTTATGAGGACCTGAAGGAGGAGTATGGATCTGAGGTGGACAACTTCCCGCTGGGCGCGATCGGCATATACAGTGTGTGTGAAAAGCTCAAAATCGGCCTCCAGCAGCTTATGGCTGGCGCGCGTAAATGGAAAGTGGAATATATGTCTCGAAAGGACCTGGCCGCTTTGACCGAAGAATGCGCCAAGGTAACCGGCATTTCCTACATTATGGACGCTTATCGAGAAGAAGCCCTTGCAATAATTGACTCCGAATCTGGAGACAGCTTTATCATGGCTAGTTTACAAGTCAGCCTGAAATAATCTGTAAAATCAAAAAAAGGGGGTTATTTGTTGACCCCCTTTTTTATTACGTCAAAATACCTTTCCCTTGAAATCAGCTCCTCATCATAGAGCGCGTCCATATAATCTTTGGCCGGCTTAACAGAGAAGCTGAAAAAGGGTTATTGAAAAAACAGTGACAGGTGCGGTTTAATCAGGATAAAAAGCTATTTATCAAGGGAAGATTCCTCTTAATTCTTTCGCTTTTGCCACCCGGCCAATGGCTAGAATGTAGGCCGCGGTGCGCATATTGACTTTTTGCTTAACGGAAATTTCATATACTTCATAAAAAGCTTTAGTTATGACCTTATCCAGGCGTTGATTAACATCATCTTCTGACCAGAACAGCTTCTGAATATTCTGCACCCATTCAAAATACGAGACCGTAACTCCCCCGGCATTGGCCAATACATCGGGAATTACGAATATACCATTGTCAAAAAGGATATCATCGGCAAAAGGGCTGGTTGGGCCGTTTGCCCCTTCTACGATTATTTTCGCTTTGATATTTTGAACATTCTTCAGAGTGATTACACCTTCCAGGGCCGCTGGAACAAGAATATCACAAGGCAGTTCCAGAAGTTCAGCATTGGTAATGTTCTCTGCTTCCGGATAATTCGAAACGCTTCCGGTTTTTTGGCGATGCTCATATACTTTTTTCA
Source organism: Deltaproteobacteria bacterium (assembly GCA_019308995.1). Taxonomy (NCBI): domain Bacteria; kingdom Pseudomonadati; phylum Myxococcota; class Myxococcia; species Deltaproteobacteria bacterium. The sequence goes on from JAFDHD010000132.1 coordinate 5,309, forward strand.
GGTCAAAACCGTTATGGTTGAGAATCCCTCCTCTGGAACCCGAAACCGCAATGACTTTGATCCCCAATTCCCTCATAAGTTCTGCGGCGTAATAACCCACATTTCCATATCCCTGGATTACCGCAGTGGATTGTGACAAGTTAATGTCTAGGCGCTTTGCCGCCTCACGTAAAGCATATACAGCCCCTCTTGAAGTGGCTTCCAATCTCCCCAATGAACCTCCAATCTCTATAGGTTTGCCAGTTACCACGCTGTTGCAGGTATATCCTTTGAAGGTACTATAAGTGTCCACAATCCAGGCCATTACTTGAGGATTGGTGTTTACATCAGGGGCGGGGATATCTGTTTCCGGTCCTATAAGGGGCGAGATTTCCCAAATATAACGCCTTGTCAGTCTTTCAATTTCCCCTTGGGACATAGTTTTTGGATCACACTTAACCCCCCCCTTAGCTCCTCCAAAGGGAATATTGACTACAGCGCACTTCCATGTCATCCAACCGGCCAAGGCCCGCATCTCATCCAGATTAACGTCGGGGTGATAACGGATGCCGCCTTTGGCCGGTCCGCGCAGTGTATTATGCTGCACTCTGTACCCGACCATCAGCTCAATATGACCATCATCAAATTTCACCGGAAAACTAACAGTAAATTCTCTCCGCGGATGCTTGATTTTTTCAATAATCCATGGATCTTGATTCAGGTATTGGGCCGCGATATCGAACTGCAAATTATGCATGTCCAAAGGGTTGTCTTCATTATAAAGGCTTTTATCTATCATACCATCTCCTTTCATCGTTAGTAAGCTCTCGTTAAATTTGGTTTGTTAGCACTTCAGTTTTTATGAAATGTTTCTGATAATAAGCAAATCACAAAATGCTGGGAAGCGATTTCTCCCATTCGATTAAATTCAAGGGCGTCTTTCTTAAATCAAGGTTATGCGGCAACAGTATCAAATACCTGCCACCGGGCCTTTGCCTTAACCTTGGGCTTGTTTTGTAAGCCCAAGGCAAATAACACCTGCCGATGTTTCTGCAAGCCACACCTTATTACTAAAATTCTTCTTGCAAGTCAATTTATTCCAGAATTCATCAGACTAGTTGCCTTTGTCCTGCCTGGCCTGTTCATGTTAAAAAAAGCTTTTAAGAGCCTCCAGCCTGTGATATTTTGAATATAATGAGGTTCATGACGAGTCGCCAAAACGCCTTCATTTCTTCCCGACGTCAGCAGCGCCGGCTGCTACTTTTATTTCTGGCCCTCCTCGCAATATTCGTTTTTTTAATTATCATAAACAATCATCAGTCCCAAACATCGGCCAGACATGGACCGGTGCCAGCCGAGGGTCTGCCTTTGGCGCTGCCTGAAGCCCCTCCCGGCCCCTTTCAGGCAGAAGCCGATTGGTGGGCCAGGGTTCGGGCTGTAAAGGCGAAAATAAAGAAAAACGAGACGCTTAGCAGTGTGCTGACAGGCATGGGGCTTGATCGGGTGCAGGTTTTTACCTTGACCCAGGCCTCGGCCGATGTCCTGGACTTGAAAAAGGTGCGGCCCGGGGGTGAGGTTACCCTGTATCTGGACAGGAGGAGTGGTGAGCCGGAGCGGTTCGAGTTTTCCCAGAGCCAGGGCCACCGCATCGTTGTCCTCAAGACTCCGGCCGGGTATGTGGCTGCTTCGCAAACCTCTGAACCCGTGGTCTGTCTGGGGGCGGTTGAAGGCAAGATTGAACTCTCCTTATGGGGCTCAGCCGTCGAGCGCCATCGTATTGACCCGGAAGTGGTCCTGAATTTTTCCGATATCTTTGCCTATGACGTTGACTTCTTCACCGATGTTCAGACCGGGGACACCTTTCGCATCTTATATGAAAAGAAATATATCCATGGGCGTTTTATCAAGGCCGGGCGTATCCTGGCAGCGGAGTTCATCAACAAGGGCCGGAAGCTGGAAGCCTATTACTTTAAGAATTCCAAAGGCAAAGGAGGCTACTACGATTCACAGGGCCGGTCCCTGCGCAAGATGTTTCTCAAATCACCGCTCAGATACCGGCGCATCAGTTCCTATTTTTCCAGGTCCCGGTTTCACCCCATCCTCAAAATCTACCGTCCTCACCTGGGTATTGATTATGCGGCGCCGATTGGCACACCGGTGGAAACCGTGGGTGACGGACGGGTAGTCTTTATGGGCTGGAAGGGCGGTTACGGTAAGTTCGTGAAAATCAAACATAACCGAACCTATACCACGACTTATGCCCATTTTTCTCGCTTTGCCAGGGGCTTGAAGAAAGGAAAAAGGGTCCGTCAGGGGGACCTGATCGGGCACGTCGGGAGCACCGGACTTTCGACCGGGCCGCACCTTGACTTCAGGATAATCAGAAATGGTAAGTTAATTAATCCCTTATCATTGAAACTGGAGCCAGCCCCACCGATTCCATCCTCAGAACGGCCCCATTTTTTAAGGCAGGTTAGAAAGGTTCAGGCAGTGACTTTGAGACTCATGGCCGCTCGTAAGTAATCTCTTCCTTGAAGAAAAGTTTTTACATAAACACTAGACTTTCCTCTGT
>JAFDHD010000133.1 GCA_019308995.1 Deltaproteobacteria bacterium
TATGGAGCCCACGACCGGGCTCGAACCGGTGAACCTCTTCCTTACCAAGGAAGTGCTCTACCTGCTGAGCTACGTGGGCTCAATGGGGTCCCCCCCAATAAAAATTTTAAGGTGGCTTGAAACTTTATGGAGCGGGAAACGGGATTCGAACCCGCGACCCTCAGCTTGGAAGGCTGACGCTCTAGCCAGCTGAGCTATTCCCGCTAAAAACAACCCCGTCCTATATGTAGGTGAAAAGAAATCTTCTGCCTTTCAACTCCTGACACCTTCCTGCCGACCGCTTAAAACTGACTGGTGGTGAGGGGAGGATTCGAACCTCCGAAGGCATTCACCGGCAGATTTACAGTCTGCTCCCTTTAACCACTCGGGAACCTCACCCATATATTTCAAGCACTTAAGACACCTGTCAAGCCACTTATATAATTAAAACCCCAGCTTAGAACCCCTCGTATCTGGAGCTGGCGATGGGACTCGAACCCGCAACATCCTGATTACAAATCAGGTGCTCTACCAGTTGAGCTACGCCAGCTTTTAGCTCGCCGTTCAGCAAACGGCCAAATATTCATTTTTATTCTATTTTACTTAATTTGTCAAGGGTAATAATCGATTTTGTTGGTTTTGTTAGGTTTTGTTTCCACTATTCACTCGCATAGGCAAGGTACGTATAACGAGGCCGGTGGAGCTGATTATTACCAAATCACTGGTTTATGGATCTTTGTTCCTGGGATTAGGATCAGGGAGTTGGGATACTGATAAAACCTCCTTTCGTATCCGTTTTATAAAATCAGCGTATCTAAGAAGCACTTTTGATCAATAATAGATATAAGTTCGTATCACAATGCGCCATAAAAAAGCAAGGGCCATTGAAGCGGCCCCACACCCTGGGTCGAAACCACAGGGGTAGTTTTCTTACTAGAAATAATTTTAATCCCTTATCGGCAGATGTCAAGAAAAAATTTAACAGGCCTCAATTGGTGTAATAAGGCCTGGAGGCCTGTCACTGTCTCCCTGGCCTGCGGGCGGAAGGGCACGAGCCGTAACATTTATTACAGGTGGTAAAACATAAAACATATATTAAAATTCTAGGAGTTATAAAAGCGGTTTGACCGACCGTTCAAGGCCTCCCCGCTGCCATCCTTGAACCACACGAATGATCGTTATTTTTGCAAAAAAGACACGTTGTGATAATATAAGCTAAGAGAGGTGTTCAATTCCCAGCCATAAAAGACAGATCGAGTCGGGTGAGGGCGCATCGTGAAGAAAAAGCACCGAATCGTTATTGCAGAAGATCACACTATGCTCAGAGAAGGACTGCTGACCATCCTAAATCTTCACGATGATTTTGTGGTCGTCGGAGAGGCGAAGGACGGCCTGGAAGCCATCCGAACCGTGGGAGAGTGGTCACCCGATCTTATTTTGATGGATCTCTCCATGCCCAAGATGAGCGGTCTGGACGCTATTGAGGAGATAAAGAAGCGATATCCTGAAACAAAGGTTCTGGCTTTAACGATTCATGAGGACGAGGAGTATGTCCTGGCCGCCCTTCAGGCCGGTGCAGACGGCTACCTGCTAAAAGACGCTTCCCACACTGAGCTTGCCACGGCCATAAGAACTGTTCTTTCTGGAAAGCCTTACTTATGTCCTGGTATTTCAAGCAAAGTAATTGAAGGATACCTGGAGGGGAGACGGAATGTAAAGTCGGCCTGGGACATACTCACTCAGCGTGAACGGGAGATTCTGACACTGATAGTCGAAGGGTACAGGAATAAGGAGATTGCCAACAGTTTATATATCAGCCCCAAGACCGTGGAAAAACATCGTTCCAACCTGATGAGAAAGTTGGATCTTCACAATACCTCTGCCTTAATATCCTTTGCCATAAAAAGAGGGCTGGTTGCCACCTAGGCCTTATTGAACCAGGCTTTGCTAGCTGGAATTAAATGGTGATTATTTGGGGGAGGATGAGAGGACGTCGTTCAATAACCTGGTTAAAAAACCGCTTGAGCTCTCGACGAATTTCGGCCTTGATTTCGTCCAGGTCGAAGACATTGCCGCTCCCTAGGTTCTTTTCCTCAGCCAGCCGATCAAAAATCTCGAGAATCAGGCATTTGGCGTCTTCAAGTAGATAAGGCCTTGCTTCCTCGAAAATAAATCCTTTGGAAATAAAGTCCGGGCCGCTGAGGATCTCCCCGGTGCACTCGTCAATGACAACCAGGGGGATGACCATCCCGTGTGCGGCCAGATGATGACGGTCGCGGAGCACGGCCTGACCCACGTCACCGACGCCTTTACCATCAACCAGCACCCGTCCCGTAGTGACACGCCCAACCTTGCGGCAGCCATCCCGATCAAAGCGGATCTGGTCTCCATTTTCTGCCAGGATCAGGTTTTCTTTGGGCACCCCGACCTCATGAGCCAGTTCGATATGTTTAATCAGGTGACGGTACTCCCCATGGATGGGGATGAAATATTTAGGTTGGGTCAGGTTGATCATGAGTTTGAGTTCTTCCTGGTAGGCATGCCCTGACACATGAATTTCGGATACGGTTTCATAGATCACCTCAGCTCCCAGCCGATACAGATTGTTGATGATATTGGTGATGGCTCGTTCATTGCCCGGGATAAAGCGAGAGGAAAGGATAATGGTGTCACCGGACTTGATCTTTATCTGTTTGTGGTTATTGGCCGCCATCCGTGTCAGGGCGCTCATGGGCTCACCCTGAGAACCGGTTGTCACCAGAGCCACCTTGCTCTCAGGCAGATCGCCAATTTCACTGAGTGGTATTTCCAGGTCTTTAGCTATATTCAGGCAGCCTAGTTCTTTGGCAATGCGAACGTTGGTGACCATACTTTTACCATCAAAGGCTACCTTGCGGCCAAAATCAGCCGCAATATTGATGACCTGCTGGATACGGATAATGCTGGAGGCGAACATAGCCACAATGACGCGCCCCTGACAAGTCTGGGAGATCTGGCGTAAGGTTTCTCCGATCTTCTGTTCAGACATCGTATAACCGGGCCGTTCCACATTGGTCGAGTCTGAAAGCAAGGCCAGCACCCCCTGTTCCCCATATTCGGCGAACTTGCTGAGGTCAATCTCCCCGCCAGGCATCGGGCTCTGTTCGATCTTGAAATCCCCGGAGTGGACCAAGCGGCCGACCGGAGTCTTGATCCCCAAGGCCACACCATCCACAATGCTGTGGCTGACCTTGATAAACTCAAAGGTGAGAGGACCGATGGTCAACTTATCACGCGGGGCGATAACATTGAATTGAACCTCCGGAAATACTCTGTGCTCCTTGAGACGATCTTTCACCAGTTCAAGGGTAAGGCGGGTCCCGTAAATCGGAACGTTGATCTGATTGAGCAAAAAAGGCAGGGCGCCAATGTGATCTTCATGGCCGTGGGTCAAAATAACGGCCCGAACCTCGTCGGCATGCTCCAGAATATAACTGAAATCCGGGATGACGATATCCACCCCGTACATATACTGATCAGGAAACATCAGACCGGCGTCAATAATCACCAGGTCCTGGCCACACTTCAGGGCCATGATGTTCAGTCCAATTTCACCCAGGCCCCCTAAAATGATTAAATCAACAGAAAGCTCATTCATTGGCCTTTTCCCGGGGCGGATCGTCTTTTGTTCCCATAGTCAGGGTCGTGATTGGCGATCATCACCTCGCGCACTTTAGCCATTAACTCATTTTGCCCGGACCGTTTGATGCCTTTGGTGGGAATGGGTTTCCTAAAAATAACCTTTATCCGACCTGGAATGACCTTAAACGTTCTGGCCGGCATGACCCGATGGGCTCCGCTGATACTGACCGGAACAATAGGGAGGCCGGACTTCACGGCCAGAGTAAAACCACCTCGCTTGAATTCATGGATTCGGCCGTCATCGCTCCGCGTTCCCTCCGGGAAAATCACCACGCTTACCCCTTCACGTATTTTTTCAGCCGCCTTTTCGAGACTCCGTACCCCCTCTCTAGGGTTGGACCGGTTGATGGGAATGTAACCGGCGAGGGACATGGCATGACCATAAAGAGGAAGCGAAAAGAGACTTTCCTTGGCCAGCCAGCGGAATGGGATGGGCACATAGGCCTGAAGCACCAGGATGTCAAAGACGCTGCTATGATTGGCAGCAAAGATGTAATTCTCCCCAGGAACAAGGTTCTCTACACCTTCCACCTTCACCCGGACAAAGCCGCAACGAAGTAAAGTGCGCATGTAAAATCGGGCCATGTGATGGATCCCATTACCCTGATGATCCAGAAAAGCCACAACCAAGGCCACAAGGTACATCGGGGGCGTGATGATGGCTAGGACTACTAAGCCATAAATCATGAAAAAATTTATGGGAGGTAAAGATTTAAATATCATTCTTTTCATGACCTTAATATTAGGGCTGAAATTCGACTCTGTCAAACCTAATCAATTTGCCAGGTCGGTTAAAACAATACCCCTCCTGAGACTCAACAGGCAGCGATGTTCGTCCTTCGCTTACCTGCCAGGGATTAAAAATCTTGCGCTTGAACCATAATTCTAGTAAACTATTAAAAAAAATCAGATCTAACCGCATTCGGTCGTCTGGCTCCTTAGGAACAAGAGCAGAGAAAAAGATAACCGGCAGGGAGAGGTGAATCAGGATTTATTCATAAGACAGCAGTACTTTTCAATGCTGAACTTTAAAAAGGAGAGGAGATTACTATGAAGATTATGGTCGGATATGATGGATCAGATCCAGCCAAGGAGGCTCTTAAGCTGGCTAAAATGCATGCTGAGGCCTTTGAAGCTAACACAGTCTATGTGCTGACCTCTTTGGAAGGAGAACCTCATGATCAAGTAAAAGGTTTGGAAAAGGCGGAACAAGATCTAGCATCTGCAGAGGTCTTTCTAAAAGATAGTAATTTTACAACGGAAACAAAATTAATGACTCAAGGTCTCAGCCCGGGAGAAACACTGGTCGAATTTGCACAGGAAAACGAGGTTGACGAAATTATTCTTGGGATCGTAAAGACCTCAAAAGTTGGTAAACTGGTGTTTGGCTCCACGGCTCAGTACGTGATACTAAAGGCTCCTTGCCCGGTCGTTACTGTCAAGTGAGTCCTCGGTAGAGAGAATCGTTATAAGCATTAATCAGCACCCAGAAACCTGGACGCTGCTTCCCGAACTTTGAATCGCATCCCATCTTTTATTTTCGGAAATCCTCGGGGTTCAGAAAAAGCCATCCGTCTGATGGGCGAAACCAGATAACTACTCCTTTTCTTTAAGCGTTTTTTTAAGCTCGCGGGTTAGGGGGAAGGGTCTCGTTTTTAAAAAGGCTTGCATTTTTCCATTCGCTGCGTAAAAATAACCGATATGTTAAATCTAACATATTGGTTCAGACAATGAATAGCTTCAACGAACTCCTGGCCCGTTCTGTAAAAGAGCATGGCCACCTGTGTCCGGGGCAGGTGCTGGGGGTCCGCATGGCCATGTTGGGCCTGGAACTCCTGGACTATGAAGCTCCCCTGGATAAAATCAATATCAAGAAGGTGGTCGTCTTTGTTGAAATAGATCGGTGCGCCGCCGATGCTATCGCGACGACAACCGGCGTCAAGTTAGGTCGCCGTTCTCTTAAATTTAAAGATTACGGGCTCATGGCCGCCACGTTTGTCAATCTGCCAGACGGCCTGGCCTTCCGGGTCGCGGTGCGTGAAGATTGCCGTTCTAAGGCCGGCCAATACGTAGCAGGCATTTCGGACAGGCATGAACGGGAAACTAAGGCCTACCAGCTCATGCCTCTTTCTGAACTTTTTACCGTCATGGCAGTCGAAGTTGAAATCCCGCCTGAAGACCTGCCTGGCTTATCACGCCACAAGGTGAGCTGTGAACAGTGCGGCGCTGAGATACGGCACAAACGGGAAGTCAAGGCCAACGGCCGTTTCCTCTGCCGCGTCTGCGCCGGTGAGGCCTATTTTAAGCCTCTCCGACCGGTCCGGAACCTGGACGCCTTAAGTCCGAACACGGCGCGGGTGGAGGGACCATCTCCTTTCCGATGTGATGCGGAACATCCCCGGCGAGGCTAAGGCTAATATCACATGGCCCTCCGGGCAGCCAGGGCTGGCTGGCTTCTGATTTTCGGGGAAAGTCCCGCACTCTTCTCTATTGACCCACACTCACCTTAGCTTTATACTGTCTATCATCCAAAATAAATATCTATATTTTCGGTAAATTCCTGCAGCCTTTTTCATAAAAAAGGCATGGATGAAACCCGTCTGTGCTTCTTGAGACAAGGAAGGGCTGTTATGGTCCCGTCAAAAAGAATCTTTATTCTCAAGGCCCAGTTAGTAAAAATGTCCAGGGTCTCACACCAGGGAGAGATACGTTTATGGGTTTGGAGTGAACCGCATAAGATGTCAAAAGCGGAGGGGTTTTGTAACAATCTTCAATGATACAGAAACAACTCTTATCAGAAAAAATTTTCATTTCTCTGGGTTAAAGGAGGTGTGCCATGAATTTGGCTGAGTTGGCCGAACACTCGGCCAGGCGTCGGGGTGAACGGATGGTTCTGGATTTTGAGGGCGAACGATTTACAAACTTACAATTCCTCGATTGGGCCCGGCGCTTACAGCGGGGGTTTTCCAACCTCGGCCTTATGCGGGGAGAAATAGCGGTGCTTTACATGGCCAACCATCCTCTGACCTACCCCGTCTTTCAAGGTATTTTTCGCACCGGTGCTCTCGCTATCCCGGTCATGTTTATGATAGCGGCCCCTGAACTGCGCTATGTCCTCAGCGACTCCGGGGCCCAGGGAGTCGTCACTGACCAGGCCAATGTCGCAAAAGTCCGGGAGGCCGCTCAAGGACTGGATCACATTCGCTGGATAGTGGTTCAGGGAGGTGATGAGCATCCAGAAGCCTCACCGCCTGAGTACCGCCTCGAAACCTTTTTAAGTAATGAACCACAAAAAAGCCTTCCGCAGATCAACGAGGATGACGTGGCCCTGATGCTCTACACCGCGGGAACGACAGGGAAGCCTAAAGGCGTTATGCTGACCCATGCCAATCTCTTTGCTTCGGCCGAAGCGGCTAACGAGGCCGCGGAGCTGGATCAGTGGGAGGGCTCATATATCGGGATGAGGGTCGTTTTGGCCGCATCAGCGACCGAAGACGATGCTGGGCGCCTCTGCCGGATCGGCCATTGGTTGGACACCAAGTCATCCGGGAATATGTTTACGCGGTGACGGTCGTCAATCCCTTCGAAGACAGGATATTCTCATTGGTCTTGCCTTGGGTGGATGCAGAAGCGATGTCAGTCTTTCTTGAACATACAGCCTAGGCGTTTGCCGGTGAATTCTGCGTCATGATACTTGACGGTGCGGGTTGGCATCGAGCCAATGATCTGCGCATTCCAAAAACAATGAAGCTCGTTCCGCTGCCGCCATACAGCCCAGAACTAAATCCGGTCGAGCATATTTGGGCTTGGCTTCGGGATAATGTCTTTGGGAATTCCGTATTCGAAACACTTGATGAAGTTATAGAAACCCTTTGCTATGGCCTGAAAGAGCTAAGCTTAAGCCCAAAACTCGTAAAATCTATTACCTGTTTCGAATGGCTTAATACTATACGTTTGACGTATAATTAGTATAAGATATATCTCATAACCCATGTTCCCCTTGGATCGAAATGCGAAAGATAGTAGAACTATTTGAAATTACACAAAATATCAGACATTACCTGACTAGTCATTAGTGTCTACACTCCCTGATTATCC
>JAFDHD010000134.1 GCA_019308995.1 Deltaproteobacteria bacterium
TCACCTCTGCCTGGTGGCTGGTGACCTTTCCTGGAATCGCTATTCTCATAACCGTTCTCGGGGCCAACCTCACCGGGAACTGGCTCAGAGACGTGCTTGATCCCAAGCAGAAACTGCGTTGATAGAAAAAAAGTATGGCAGGCGCGAAAAATAATAAACCGGTGCTTTCGGTGAAGGAACTCAAAACCTACTTCTTCTCACCACAGGGGATTGTTCGGGCTGTAGACGGTATCAGTTTCGACGTCCATAAAGGTGAGATCGTGGGGTTGGTCGGGGAGTCTGCATGCGGTAAAAGCGTCACCAGCCTGTCTTTGATGCGTCTGGTGCCGCCGCCCACCGGACGGATCGTTGGCGGGGAGATCCTGTTCGATGGCATTGACCTCCTTTCCCTTCAAGAGGAGGAGATGCGGGAGTACCGAGGCAAGCGAATCGCCATGATCCTACAGGACCCGATGGTTTCCCTGGACCCTCTCTTCCGCATTGGCAACCAGATTTCAGAGGCGATCAGGTATCATGAAGATCAGAAAAAGCAAACCCTGCGCTCGCGCGTCATCGAGCTTTTAAGGAAGGTGAAGGTCCCTTCCCCTGAGGTCCGCATTGACGACTACCCCTTTCAATTCAGCGGCGGCATGAGTCAGCGCTGCCTCATCGCCATGGGTATTTCCTGCCAGCCGGACCTGCTCATCGCCGACGAACCCACCACCGCCCTGGACGTAACCATCCAGGCTCAAATTTTAAGACTGCTGCGGGAGATACAGCGGGAATCTAACACCGCCATCATCCTTATTACTCACGATCTGGCAGTGGTGGCCCAGTTGTGCAAAAGGATCCTGGTCATGTACGCCGGCCGCATTATCGAACAGGGAGATATCAACACCATCTTTGAAAACCCGGCCCATCCGTATTCCGTGGGGCTTATCCGCTCCGTGCCCGTTCTCGGGAAAAGGGTCAAAGAGCTTTACACCATCGAGGGACAGCCCCCGGACCTGATGCAGCTCCCGCCTGGATGCAGCTTTGGGCCGAGATGCAACCGGAGGATGGAAATTTGCGCGCAGGAGTATCCGCCGGAAACCCGATTAGCAGAAGGACACATTGTCCGATGCTGGCTGTATCAATAGGAATCTAGCCATGAAATCCCTGGAAGCGCTCCTGGAAGTCCGTGACCTCAAAAAATACTACCCGGTCACACGGGGAGGGGTCATTTTTTCCAGTGTTAAAGGCTACATCAAGGCCGTGGACGGCATTAGCCTGAGCATTAACGAGGGCGCAACTTTCGGACTGGTCGGGGAATCGGGCTGCGGTAAATCAACGACGGCCCGCCTTATCCTGCGTCTCGAAGACCCTACGGACGGCCAGATCATCTTTCAGTCTCAAAATCTTGTCAGGCTGAAAAAAAAGGAGCTTCTTAAGTTCCGCCGCCATTGCCAGGTGGTCTTCCAGGACCCTTTCCGGTCGTTGAACCCAAGGAAAAAGGTCAAGCAGATCGTATCCGAACCGATGCTGGTGCACAAGGTTATGTCAAAAAAACAGGCCCTGGAAAGGGCGCATGAGCTCTTGGAGACTGTGGGCCTGCGACCCTATCACGCTGACCTTTATCCCCATGAATTCAGCGGCGGTCAACGTCAACGGATCACCATTGCCCGGGCCCTCTCCCTGGAGCCAAAAATTATCATCCTGGACGAACCGGTCTCGGCACTGGATGTTTCCATCAGGGCTCAAGTTTTGAACCTGCTCATGAAGCTGCAAAAGGAATTTAATCTGACCTATCTCATCATCGCTCATGATCTGGCGGTGGTGGAGCATATCAGCACGCACGTCGGTGTGATGTATTTGGGCAAACTTGTAGAGATCGCCTCTCGTGACGATTTATACGGTCACCCTAAACACCCCTATACCATAGCTCTGCTTGAAGCCGTGCCTGTGGCGGATCCCAGGGTTATCAAAGATGTGGCCCTTGAAGGTGAGGTGCCATCCGCCTTTGCTCTACCTAGTGGCTGCCGCTTTCATACCAGGTGTGAACAGGCGGATTCCATATGCAAAGAGCAGGAGCCTCCCCTGGTTGAGGTTGGGGAAGAACATTTTGTAGCCTGTCATCATTTATAAAATCAATGAGGTTTTGAGTGTCTTCACGAGGTAATTAAAGGAAATTAAAGAAGAGACGCTTCGTATCGCTCGCCATGATATACTATTGATATTATTATAAAATGTCATTGCGAGGAGCGAAGTGACGAAGCACCCATTAAGAGGCAATTTCAGACCTTTTCAATCGGAACGTATTTTTGAAATTATCTCTAACCCAAACTGCCTGGAATCAGCTTTGCCAGGAGATCAAAAAAGATAAGAATCCCCATAACGACAAGGAAGAGACCTGAAACCGGCCCCACCCAACGCATCCACCGGCTAAATCTACGGAAAAACGATAAAAACCGATCAAGAGCCAATGCGCTTATGAAAAATGGCAATGCCAGCCCCAACGTATAGGCTAAAAGGAGTGTAAAGCCCTGGATAAAACTGTTCTTGGTGCTGGCAAAAATCAACACCGAAGCCAGGATAGGCCCGACGCAGGGAGTCCACCCTACGCCAAATGTCACCCCGACCAGAAAAGAACCGATTGCTCCGGCCGGCTTTTTTTGCAGAATGACCCTTTTCTCCTTATTCAAGAAGCGCGTTGGTAAAAGACCGGCCATATAGAGCCCGAGCAAAATGACAATCACTCCGCCCACCTGCCGGATCAGGTCCTGATAGGCGTTGACCAGCTTGCCCAAGGCTGTCACAGACAGGCCAAGCAAGATAAAGATCATAGAAAACCCGGCGATGAACAGGAGCGATTGGACTATGATCCTGCGGTTGAGACCGGCCGCGGCTTTTGCATCCGTCACATCTTCAAAGGAAAATCCGGTTATAAATGACAGGTACCCCGGAATGAGAGGCAGGACGCAAGGTGAGATAAAAGAAAGAAAGCCGGCGGTAAAGGCGATAAAATAGCTCATCTCAGCAGAACCGGTAGTCATGTCAATCTCCAGTCAACCAAAGAAAGAAGGTCACATTTTATAAATATATCTATCATTTAACAGATCGTCAAGTTTACACCTCGCGATTAAGAAGCCAGGCGCCCGGTTTCACCTCATCTCCTTCTGATCTGGAGTTGTTGACCAGGCTTTGTCTGCCTCGGGACAAAAGCCTTCCTTTTGATTGTTTAATTGAAAAAAGCGCCACAGCCACACCGGACCCCAATTCTCGCGCCAAAGATGGAATGACCCATATGGAGACCTAATTTGCCCGTTCAGTTCATTAATCTAGAGACAACCGTCAAGGGGCTTAAGTTTCGTTTGTTAATTAAAAAAAAGCTCATTTTTCATCTTGCATAGAAGCCTGAAACATGCTAGAGAGATGATGTAGATGAGGGTGTTTAATAAAAGTTGAAAACCTTAAAAAAAGAAAGGAAGAAGAGAGATGAACATTGATGATGTAAAAAACATTGCCGTCATTGGTGCCGGAAACATGGGTCACCAGATTTCCACTCTCTGTGCCATTCGGGGGTATAAGACCACATGTACAGATGTTGTGGAAGAAGTATTAAAGAAGGCTGAGGCGTTTGTGGACAACTATCTGCCCGGGCGTGTAAAAAAAGGAAGGCTGACCGAAGAGCAGGCCAAACAGGCGCGCGAAAATCTCAGTTTTACCTCCAGCCTGGAAGAGGCAGTCAAGGATGCCGATTACGTTATTGAAGCGGTACTCGAAGTCCTTGATCTCAAAAAGAAAATCTTCGCCGATCTCGATAAAATGGCCCCGTCTCATGCCATCCTGGCCACCAATAGCTCCGCCATTGTCAGCTCCCGTATCGCTGACGCCACTAAACGTCCTGAAAAAATTTGCAATCTCCATTTTTTTAACCCGGCCCTGGTTATGAAACTGGTCGAGGTCGTTCAGGGCCCGCATACCTCGGATGAAACCGCGGAAATTTCCATGGCTCTCTGCCAGAAGCTGGACAAGGTTGCGGTGCGCCTCAAAAAAGAGGTGGACGGCTTCCTGCTGAACCGGATCTTTGGCGCCATCGGACGCGAGGCCCAGTGGCTGCTGGAAATGGGAGTCGCCTCTTATGAAGACATTGACAATGCCTGCATTTATGGCGCCGGTCATCCAATGGGACCCTTCCGCCTGATGGATCTCACCGGAATTGATTTGGCTTACACCATGGGCATGGAAGCCTTTAAAAATACCGGTGACCGGTCCGCTCTTCCTTCCCCGAGTATAGTGGAGCGTTATGTTAAAGGCGAATATGGTCAGAAGACTGGAAAAGGCTGGTACGATTACTCGCAAAAATAAAGAACTAGCCATAAGGATATTATAAATACATTCTTGGGGCGGGCCTTCCGCCCCTTTTTTATCAGAGAACTATCGCCTTTGATTTTTTCAACTTTTTGCTTGCAGTCAGTACCAAAAGCCACAATAATAGGTTCGAAAAGAAGGATTCAGGGCTGAATTCACTTTGGATGAGAACCAATGGCAGATACATGATATGATGCGCCGGCTTGCTTTAATCAAGTTTTGGGAGACAGCCGATGACGAGGAAGTCAGGCTGGCCTCTGATCTTCATAGATAAGGCCGGCTAGCTGGGTATGCTTTGAGGCGTGTTCGTAAAAGAAAGATTAAAATTCGATTTATCCGAGAAGGAGGATTAAATGATAGATTTTGAACTACTGCCTGCAACCAAACAGGGGCTAAAAGGGACTCATGCTCTGGCCGCCGGTCTGTTTCGCAAGATCGCCCGTTATTATGACGATCATGAGCACGACAAGGTCCAGGAGCTTTATGACATGGTGGAGACCATGAAGAAAGCGGCTTCAGCTCCAAAGAAGGAAGAGAAAGAGGAAAAACCCGCAGAGGCAAAGCCTGCCCCGCGTTTGGAGCCCAGCGTCGCTGGCGTGGTGAGTGCGGAAGAAATGGCCTGGGGCGATGCCGGTATCATGCTTTGCTTCCCGACAGCCGGCTTAGGGAACGCTGCCATCCAGGCTGTGGGCACACCTGAGCAAAAAACCCGCCTGGGCGGGAAATTCACGGCCATGGCCATCACCGAGCCTGGCACCGGTTCGGACACCGCCGCCGTCACGACCACGGCTAAACTTGACCCGGATACAAACGAGTGGATCATCAACGGGGAGAAAATCTTCATCACCTCTGGCGACCGGTGTGAAGCCGTGGTCGTCTGGGCGACGCTAGATAAGAGTATAGGCCGGGCGGCCATCAAGAGCTTTGTCGTGGAAAAAGGCTCGCCAGGCATGACCTTGACCAAGGTCGAAGATAAACTGGGCATTCGCGCTTCGGACACCGCCTCCATTGTCTTTGAAGACTGCCGCATTCCCTATGACAACATCCTGGGCAGCCCGGAGATCAAGGAGAGAAAGAAAGGCCTCGGAGGCGCCATGGCCACCTTTGACGCCACCCGGCCGACTGTCGCGGCCATGGCTATCGGTGTGGCCCGGGCCGCGCTGGAGTTCACCAAACAGAAACTGGAAGAAGAGGGTTACACCTTCCCGTATGATCGCGGCCAGCATCAATTGAGCGCTATCCAAAAAGATATGCTGGATATGGAGGTTAATCTGGAGGTGGCCCGTCTTCTGATCTGGCGCGCCGCGGCCATGATGGATAAAGGTATCAGAAACAGCCTTGAGGCCTCCATGTCCAAGGCCAAAGCCGGTCGAGCCGCCACCCTCGTGACCCAAAAATGTTTGGAAATACTGGGCTCGCAAGGCTACGGCTGTAATTGGCTTGTGGAAAAATGGATGCGCGATTGTAAAATCAACGATATCTTTGAAGGCACCGGGCAGATTCAGATGCTTATTATCGCCCGCAACATCCTGGGATTTACCCGCGATCAGCTGAAATAGTCGGAGGCAGGCGCTTTCCATGCGCCTGCCTCAGTATACAGCCAAGCCATGAAAACCAGCCAAATCCAAGGAGGCAGAAAATGAATTTGGTTGAGCTAGCCGAACAAAACTATGAAATGTTTGGCGAACACACCGTAGTTATTTATAATGATCAGGAATACACAAACGTGCAGCTGTTCAAATCGGCTAATAAACTGGCGCACGGTTTGAAAAGCCTGGGGCTTAGGCCTGGAGATAGAGTACTGGTCATGCTTATGAATTCTCCCGAGGTCATAATTAGCTACCAAGGCATATTAAGAGCGGGCGCCATCATCATCCCGGTGGTCTTTCTCCTGGGAGAAAAAGAGGTGGCCCATATTTTAAGGAATTCTGAAGCTGCGGCCATTATCACCTCGAGTGCCTTTATGGAAAAAGTGAAGGTTGCCACAGAGGGAATCGAGACCCTGAAACATATCATTATTCTCGAAGACGAGGATATTCCCGGAACCATCAAGTTTTCTCAGCTTTTAAACGAAAGCCCTGACGAAAAACCTGATGTTGACATTAAAGAAAACGACCTGGCGGTTATTCTCTATACTGCCGGGACCACTGGAGCGCCCAAGGGTGTGATGCTGACCCATAAAAATCTTTACTCTAATGCTGTAAGCGCGGCAAAAACGGCAGACATTGACCCAGATGACATCTCGCTTCACCTCCTGCCGCTTTCCCACTCCTACGGCCTCACCGTCATGAACGCCGGGTGGATGTTTCCTAATAAAAGCGTACTCATGTCCTGGTTCGACCTTGAGGGGGCCTGCAAGCTCATCGAGAAGTATAAAATCAGCGGTTTTGCAGGGGTGCCGGCCATGTTCGCCATAATGCTCAACAGTCCTGAGACAGATAAATACGACCTCTCCAGCCTGAAAGAATGCGGTTCCGGTTCGGCCCCTCTCCCGGTTGAAGTGCTTCGCGGTTTTGAAGAAAAATTTAATTGTATCATCTTGGAAGGATACGGTCTCTCCGAAGCAGCGCCCGTGGTCAGTACTCATTATCGAAACCGTGAGCGCAAACCCGGGTCCATTGGGCAGGTCATTCCCGATGTTGAAGTCAAGGTCGTGGATGAGGATGGTAATGAAGCGCCTCAAGGCGAGCTAGGCGAACTGATCGTCAAAGGACCCAATGTCTCCCCGGGTTACTACAACCTGCCACAAGAGACCGCGGAGGCATTCAAAAACGGCTGGCTCTATACCGGGGACATGGCCACTATGGATGAAGATGGCTACCTTTATATTGTGGAAAGGAAGAAAGACCTGATCATCCGGGGCGGTTTCAATATTGTGCCGCGCGACGTCGAGGAAGTTCTGTATCAGCATCCTGCCGTCATTGACGCCGCGGTCATTGGTGTCCCTGACCCGATCATGGGTGAGGAAATCAAGGCCTTTGTTGTTCTCAAGGAAGGGGAACAAGTCACGGAGGAGGAAATCACTAGGCATTGTCAGGAACACCTCGCCAAGTACAAGACTCCAAAATTCATCGAATTTACAGATGCTTTACCCAGAAATCCGATTGGCAAGATCATGCGCAAGGAATTGCGTGAACTTCACGCCAAAATTAAAGAATAAGCCATAACAACACGGGCCGATCCGCTTAGCCAACCTGATACAGCGGCAGATAAACCGTTGCTGATTCGGCTGCAAGCATCGGCCCAACTCGAAAGAAAGGAGATGGTATGAATGATTAATCTGAGGCGGTATTATCCGGTTGATTTGAGATCGATCGGAGTAGACAGGTCGCAGGCTGTATTGTTTATGTGAGGCTTTGACCTCGTAAA
>JAFDHD010000135.1 GCA_019308995.1 Deltaproteobacteria bacterium
TCATGGCGACTGGAGCGGCTGGGATATTTGAGCCCGGCTGAGTATCGTGAGCAACACTTGACCAAACTAGCCGCATGAGGCTAAACTGGTGTCCAGAAATCCGGGTGCAGTACAGGTTATTGAAAATGCGAAAAAAAGACCAGGAGATTACAGATAAAGAATTGATAGAAGCCATAATAGATAAGGCCACTGTCTGCAGGATTGCCTTTTCTGAAAAAAATATTCCATATATTATCCCTGTAAATTTTGGCCATAAAGATGGCTGCTTGTATATTCATTCCGCCCCTGAAGGAAAAAAGATTGACATGATAAAAAATAATAATAATGTCTGCTTTGAGGTGGATATCGATCATGAACTGATAAAATCAGATAGCCCGTGTCATTTTTCAATGAAATATCAGAGCGTTATTGGCTTTGGCAAGGCCTTTTTTATTGAAGGCCTCGAAGAAAAGAAAATGGCCTTAGATCTTATCGTCGGCCACTATTCAGACGGATCACGTGAATATCCTGAAAAAATCGTCAGACATGTAACCATTATTAAAGTTGAAATAGATCATATGACCGGGAAGCAGTCAGGATTTGGGCCCCAACAGGATTAATTGTAAAGGGCTGTGAAAAGCAAATGCGTGAAGTTTACTCTTGATATTGCTGATGATATGAATAAAAGATAGAATTGATCCATTTTCGCAAAACGCTTTAGCTTATAATTCGAATTTGCTTAAACGGAGTTTACAGAATGGACATTAACATCCAGAAGGCCATCATCCAAGATAAGTCTATTCTTCGAAATTTGCTGGAACTGTGTCATCATGATTACAGCGAGTTTAATCCGAAGGACGTGAATGAGCATGGACTTTTTGGATACAAATATCTCGACCACTACTGGATCGAGTCCGGGCGTTATCCTTTCCTGGTGAGAGTATCTGGCAAGTTGGCTGGGTTCGTTCTTGTGCGGGATATTGATTTTTTTGATAATAAAGTCACCCACACCGTTGCCGAATTTTTTATTTTGAGGAAGTTTAGGCGCCAGGGGACAGGCCAAAAAGTGGCGCACCGTATCTTTGATATGTTCCCGGGCAGATGGGGGGTGGAGCAGGAGGACGTAAATCTTCCAGCGCAGGCCTTTTGGCGAAAGGTCATTTTCCGTTACACAAAGGGTCAGTTCAAGGAAATGGAGGATAAAAACTGGAAAGGTCCTATCCAGGAATTCAACACTTAGCACCGCGGATCTTTTCAATATGGAGGTGAACGAATCTGGGTGGCCAGGAGAGGCTAACCCCCGTTTTGGTCAATTTATCATGAGATGCAATTGAATATTATGGTATGTTAAGGATGATGGATTTTTCCGTGGTTTGTATAGACATGTTTCAGACGCTCGTTGATGTCAACAGCAGGCGTCACCTGTTCTGGCATGAGGTTTTACAGGAGAAGTACTCAGAGCGATTGGCCGAGGAGTATTCCGCGTCGTGGGTTGAGTTATTTAATGAACGTTTTAATGATGCTGCCAGGTTGAGCTCCGGGTTTGCAACTGTCAAGTCAATCGCTGCAATTTGTTTTGACAAAGTGTTTACCAAAACCGGCCTGACTTTCGATTCGGAACATGCAGCTCAGATGTGGATTGATGAACATAAGTTAGCGCCTCCATACGATGACACAAAGGTATTCCTTCAATCCGTCAGCGCATATTTCCCTGTTTGTCTCGTGAGCGACGCAGATGATGAAATGATCTGGCCGCACCTCGAGAAATATCAATTTGACATGGTCTTTATCTCGGAAAGGTTCAAGGCCTATAAAAATACTCCAGATGGTAAGCTGTTTCGCGCCGTAATCAATCATTATCAGACTGTGCCTCAAAAGGTAATCCACATCGGGGATGGATACAATGACATCGGGGGAGCAAATCGAGTCGGTATCACTGCATGCTGGCTAAATAGAGACAGGAGAAAATGGAACCATAACGTTAAACCGAATCATGAAGTCGCATCCTTAATCGAAGCCGCGTCTCTATTGGGTATCCAAGTCAATAATATTATCCGAGATGACTAGCGGTGATTAATAAACCGGCTTTTGTAAAAGCAATTATGGTTTTCATAAGTGAGTTACCTGGTAATATACTTCGACCTTAGTTTTTTTTCTTGACATACTTCTGTATATCCGTTTAGTATCCAGAAACTCTCATGTCAAAGTGATATTGACATAATGCCCTATTGTTCTCATTGTTTTTTCAGGAATGATGAAAAGTGAGAGACAGAAACCATCTTGAAAAACGCTTATGAAAAAATCTCGAGTAGTTGGATAATTATCTTGGGCGGAGCGGCGGGCTCTCGAGGTGAGTGAGATAAATGTCAATACCCTTTTTGATTACATCGGCCGGAATCCAGAGGCCGGTGAATCTGTTGCCGTAAAGCCTGAATACTGACCGGTTTGTAAAGTTAACAACCGTGTTTCAGGTTTAGGTATAATTTAACCCAGGATTCTGAATTAGAAAGGAGAGCTTATGCCCAGGAAAAAGACAGTCAATGCTAGCGCGTTGATCAAAGCAGTGGAATCTGGTCTGCCATCAAGAGAGATCATGGCCAAGTTCGGTGTTAAGACATCAGCCCAGCTTAAGTCCCTTTACCTCGATGCCTTAGCCGAAAAAGGAAAGGTCAAAGGAATCATCAGCCGGTCCATCAAGAAAGGTCGTTCCGCTAAAAAGCTCAAGGAAATCAAGGTGAACAAGCGAGGCAGCCTGGTTGTTCCACGTGAAATGGCCGAAGAGATGGGTTGTAAGATCGGAGAGACCTTTTCCGTTCGGAAGACCAGAGCCGGGGTTAGTCTGAAAAAGATGTAGACGATTTGCTAAACCTGGGACCTGAACTTTCTTCATAAATAGATTTCAAGTATTCCATTTAAAACAATGGCTTCGAGTTAAATTGATAATGAAAGCCTATCTTGCGAAGCCCATGGAAAAGCCTGCGCCAAATGATATAAAGGCCTGCTCTAGTTAGTTTTCTGAGCAGACGCAAACTCTCTTACTCAATCCTAAAATCTGTTTGTGATATTTTTTTCTCTATCGGGTTCAGTTCGGAAGGCTGATACCTGGTTTTAAATTTGTAAGTATGCGTTAAGGTGTTGAGCTTCTTCAATGGCTAGGTCTTTCATGCGCCTGGTTATATCATAAATATTAAGTAAAATCAATCTGTTAGCAATAAAATCAGCACTTGAATTCAAGAATCCGGATAATAAACCAAATTATCAACATTTTATGGAAGGGAAGGGAGCCCTATTCGTTGTAACCCTCGAATAAGGAACGTCCAGGGCTCCCGGAAGGTAATAAGAGGGTAATGATAATTACTCGATGAGTAATTTTGTTATATCCATCATTTCGGTAGATGTCATCACCCAAAAGGGTGATTGGGTGGGGTGATTTATTCAGGAATCTGTTTCAATAAAGCTTTGACCCAGAATCCGCAGCGTGCTAGCAAGATCATATCGAAGCTAACTATCTAATTTTAAAATAATTTTTTAGATAACTTCAATTTGCCACCAAATTATACCGCCTCATAAAAAAATAAGTTCTCATATGTTTCCCCTGTTAAGACCTCTTTTCTAAAGCCATGGATAGGCCTTTAGAACGAGGGTATCAGGAGTAGATATTTTATGATAAGATGCGGGCCGTGTTGGAAATCATTAACGTTGAAAAAACTGGAAGGAGCGCCATCAATGCCTTCATCTATTCAAAGGGCACTTATGATCTTTTTTTCCATTCCCTGAGGAGCTTGCGTGCTTTACGTTTGGCCCCCGTGAGGCAGGTGCTATACCGGCAGATATATTTTACTGGGATTGAGGCGGTGGCGGGCATATCCGCTGTGGGAGTTCTAATTGGTATTGTCATCATCACCCAGGCCGCAAATATCGTCGGACTTAATGCGGTACTTGTCGGGAAAGCCCTTGTATGGATAGTAATCAGGGAACTTGGTCCGCTTTTTTCAGCCATAATAATTATCATCAGGAGTAGCACCGCTGTAGCCTCAGAGTTAGGTTCCATGCAGGTAAATGGGGAAGTGCGTTCCTTGAGGTTTATGGGCATTGACCCGATAGGCTACCTCATTATGCCAAGAGTAGTGGGGTTAACTCTTTGTGTATATGTGCTTAGTTTTTATTTTCAGTTAGCGGCCATTTTTGGCGGTCTTATACTCTCCTCGCTTTTTCTGGATATCCGATTTCTACAGCAATTGGGGAATATATTTTCTGTTCTCGGTCTATTAGAAATTTTTATTTCGTTCATCAAGAGTCTTTTGTTCGGGCTTCTTATCGCATCCTCCTCGTGCTATCATGGGTTAAGGGTCAGGTCTTCTATAACCGAAATCCCCCAGGCAACCACGCATGCGGTAATGCAGAGCCTGATTTTCATACTGTTATTTGACGGGATTATTACGGTGGTCCTTTTTATATGATCAGGTTTGAAAATGTTACCTTAAGGCCATTTAGTGGTCTGAATTTTGAGATAAAATCAGGCCGGTTGTGCAGGATTCTGACGGAATCTGATTTCGAGAAGAGCCTTATAATCCAGGGAATTATTGGCGGTATACAGCCGGAGAGCGGTAGGGTGTTTCTTTTCGGTCAGGACCTGTGGTCTGTTGGGAAGGGTGAGATCTTCACCCTTTTTAGAAAAATAGGCATGGTGCTGGATAATGGAGGAATAATCAGTAACCTTAAGGTTGGGGAGAACATAATACTTCCGACATGGTATCATAAAAGTCAGAAGCTCTCAGATGCCTGGAGAAGAGTGCGTGATATTTACACTGAATTGGGCTTTGAAGCATTGAGGCTTTCCGAATACCTGGGGGAGTCTCCTGGATCACTGCCTGCTTATGAGAAGAGGATTATGGCTCTGGTGCGAGCCATGCTCATGGAGCCCGAACTTATGATCTATGACGCACTGCTTGAAGGAATGGACAATGAGACTGCGAGAAAAGTGCTCCGAATTACCGAGAAATTTCACAGTGCGAAACAAGAAAGGACGTCAGTTTTTATCAGCTCCGATGAACAATCACTCAAAGATGTCCGGGCTGACAAAACCGTCTGGTTGTTAAAAGGAGGCCAAGCCGGGTGAGTGATATACAGACAAAAGACCTTAGATTTGTCCATCTGGAAAGAAAGGTCGGCATTTTTATCCTGGTCGCTTTTGTGGGCCTGGCCGCGGTCATCACCATGATTGGGATACAGCAGGACCTTTTTACCCCAAAGACCAGAATCTATTTCATCACCGAGAGTGGGACCGACCTTAGCGACGGTCAGATCGTGAAATTTCGAGGGTTCAAGATAGGCAAGGTTAAAAAGGTTTCAATGAACAATCAGGGAAAAGTCGAAGTCAAGCTTGCTATAAACAACCATTACATGAAATGGATAAGGATAGACTCACGCGCCCGGCTCGTAAAGGAGGGATTCATCGGAGACTCTATCATTGAGATCACACCGGGCTCACCTGCAAAGAGAGGGGTGGAAGAGGGTGGCAGAATCGCTTTCGAAAGAGAAAGGGGCCTCAGCGAACTGGCCGAACAAATAAGGGATCAGGTAACCCCGGTCATCGAGGATATTAAAAAGATAATTAAGGACCTTGACAATCCACAGGGTGATTTTAGAACCATACTTGCTAATATTCACAAATTTTCAAACAATCTGGTTGCCACCTCAGAGCACCTCGACGCCGTTCTTTTAAACATACAAGATAGTGTAAATGAGGTTACAGCAAATGTTGGTGACCTTTCCGGGACTATCAAGAAAGAGCTGGTCAAGGTTACAGCGAACGTGGATGAGCTCTCCGCCTCGGTTGAGACGAATGTGATACCAGAGATTGAATCTGTACTTAAAAATATGGACAGGGCTGTCTCCAGTGTAGACCAGACAGCGAGTGTCTTCAGGCAGGACCTGGAGAATGTTTTGAAAGCTATGGATAACGTCTTGAAAAATGTCAAGGAGACAATCGAAGACTTAAAAAAAGCGTCCGCCAGCGTACCAGGGCTTGTGGATAAAGGTGAGGACTTGATGGGCGAGAGTCAAAAGATCATGGAATCGGTCCAGGATATCTGGCTCTTCCGGCCAAAAGCGGCCAACCCTGACGATAAGATACTCAAAATGGACAGCTATGAATAACAAAGAGCGGCCGAATTTTAAAACAAGGCGCCTTCTTGTTTGGGCCTTGCTCCTGATTTTATTACTTGCTTTGGCAATGGAAGGATGCGGCGGATCAAAGAAACCTACGCCTTCAGGGTTTTATAAAAAAGAAGCCAGCCTCAATAAGAAAGCTAAAGAGGCCTATGCGAATCGCCGTTATAACAAGGCCCTGGTTCTTTACAAAGAGGCCCTTAATGCCAGCCGGGCCGTTGAGGATATTGACTTGAGCGCGGTTAACCTGATCAACATCGCCGCCACATACAGGGCCCTTGGTCAGAGGGACAATGCCATACGTACCGTAGATGAGATACTTGAGGCCTCACATATCAAATACCCTGTGGCAAGGCTCTCAGAGGCCGCTTTTATCAAGGCCCTGCTTTTAAAGGATGCCCAAGATTATACCGGTGCCCGGAAAATGGCTGATAAAGCCATGGATTTTTGTCTTAAGGCCAACTGCGGCGCGCAAGGGAAAATATTCAACCTCAAGGCCAGGCTGGCATTTTTAGAGAGAGACTTACCAAAGACGCTGGCCCTCGGCCAGACAGGTCTTAAGATCAATCGCGCCCAAAAGAATGAGCAGGAGACGGCCAATTCATTGAGACTCATTGCGGACGTTAAAACTGAAAAGGCTGAATATGCTGATGCCCGGGCGCTCTATGAGGAGGCCCTTGTTCATGATAAAGAACTGGGGCTCAGCAAAAAGATTGCCCTTGATTTAAGGAAGATCGGAGTTCTCCTCAAGAAACAGGGGCTGAGTAAAGAGGCGCTGAAATATTTTCAGAGGGCTTACTCTGTCAGCCTGGGCGGCAAGGATGAAGCGGGCGTCAAGCTGGCTTCGGAGATGATAAACAGCCTTCAAACCAAGTAGCGATTTTTTTTTCAGAATAGCTGAGGCTCGATCATACAACGGGTTCAGGCAAGTTTTAATCTTAAAGGACAACTCCTGATACAAGGTTGAAGTTTCTACTTCAATATGTAACCATCGGCCATCTAGGAACTGAGGGTATGGTAAGAAACTTTCAAGGAGGGGGAGTTTTGTAGGTTGGGTAGAGCGAAGTGAAACCCAACAATTGGCTACAATCCGCTTAAACATAATTTAATCGAACCGCCCAAGGACCCGAAAATTTCAAATTTCCACGGTTACGTAAAAAAAGGGATTTATAATCAAAATTGAGATGCAAACCAGGAATTGATCTTTTATAATGAGGTCGAACATGAATAAATATGTTGGGTTTCGCTTCACTCTACCCAACCTACATGGCTAAGGCTGATCTGACAGGGCACTGTGGCAAGCAAGGCTAGACTTTTTTAGAACTCCGAAAATTGAAGCATATCATCAGTATTGTTAAAAATGCCGGGATTCAAGTATAATACAGAGCACTACTGTCCGGTTGTTAATTGAATAATAACAACTGTTTATCGGAAGCCCCTGTTTCATTTTTGTAATCTTCCTCCTGGAAGGCCTGTAAAATGGGGATTTTCTCTAAAAGAG
>JAFDHD010000136.1 GCA_019308995.1 Deltaproteobacteria bacterium
TGGCTCCGACGGAAAGGGATACTTGAACACGATTCCTTTAAAAACAGATACTTACTAAATTACACAAAAAGTTTGGAGTAGACAAACCATCATAGGAGGAGGAGAAGGATATGTCAGACAGCAAGTCCGGTAAAGGCCAAGGACCGAACGTCCTGTTCATCCTCACTGACAATCAGACCACAGAGTCTTTAGGCTGCTATGGTAGCAAGGAACATGAAACGCCCCACATAGACCGCCTGGCCCGGGAGGGAGTGCGCTTCACGCGCGCCTTCTGCGCCAACGGTCTCTGTTCTCCGACCAGGTCCACCATCCTGACCGGCCTGATGCCGTCACAGCATGGGGTGCACTGCGCCTTAACGGATGTTTCCTCGGTTTTCCCAGAAGACTACGTGGTGATTCGGGAGTTCCGGACCCTGCCTCTGACGCTCAAAAATCGAGGGTATCGCACAGCCATGATCGGGAAATGGCATCTGGGGCAGTACCGAAAGCCTGCGCTCGGGTACGAGCACTGGGTCACGTTTTCTAAAGGTCACACCACGGATTTTTATAATAACGAAATCGCTGACAACGGACAGGAGTATGAGGTCCGGGATCACCATATTATCGAGTTCTTCACCGAAAAAGCCATTGAGTATCTGAAACAGCAGGACGGCTCCAGCCCGTTTTACCTTCAGCTCAACTATGACGGCCCCTACTACCTGCCGCCCACCTGCATGGGGCCTGATCCGAAGAATCCCTTTTACGAGAGATTCGAGAGACATCTTTTCACGCCCTTCCCTCCCCTCGACCGAAGAATGATAGAGCAGCTTCCAGAGCCGGATCAGATTGATAACTTCCATCCTGAAGATGAATTCTGGCGCAGGTTTATCAACGGTGGAAGGCAAATGTTCACACGCATGCATAACGATCCTGCCACCATGGCCAATATGGCCGCTCAGAACGCGCTGGTGGACCACTGTATCGGCCGGGTCATGGAAACGCTTCATGCACAGGGCCTGGACCAGGACACCCTGGTCATTTTTTCAACCGACCAGAGCAACCTTTACGGCCAGCACGGCCTCTGGGGCCATCCCCCGTTCACGACCCCGGCGTACATGTACGACACCACGTTCAATGTTCCTTTGATCTTTCGCCAACCTGGTACTATCGAGCCTTTTCGGGTAAACGACATGGTTATCGGCCAGTATGACTTTATGCCCACTATCCTCGATTATGCTGGTTTCGGCGACGTGGAGATCGCGCACAGCCCTGGACGCAGCTTTGCGCCGGTGCTGAGAGGGAACCCTATGACCGATTGGGTAAATGAGGCCTATTTTGAACACGAAGAGAGCCGATCCATCCGGACCCCCCTGTACTTTTTTACCAGGCGCCTTGAAGGTTTCGGCGAGAATGAACTCTATGATCTAATTGCTGATCCGGGACAGGAGACAAACGTGTGCAGCCAGCCTGAGTACGCAGAAAAAGAAGCCGACCTGGACAGACGGCTCACCGCATTTTTTGAGCAGTACTCAGACCCTAAATACGATATCTGGCGAGGCGGACGGCCCAAAGGCAATACCTATCGCCCCTGGCTGTTCCGGCAGAAATATGGCGACGATTGGGACCCTATCATCGAGTTAGCCCCTCTGTTCGAGGAAACCGTTGGTAACGAAACCTGACGTCTTGTGACACGATCTTGTTTCTGATACGGCGGCATGAAAAAGCACGATGGTGTTTCATTCTTCAAAAATAAAGTATTTGGACTTTTTCGAATGTCTCAATTATCTACTGATTTTTCCTGTGAATTAGGTATAATGCAAGTAGTTAAAATTCCAGGCCGAGAAGAGATAGGGTCTCCTTTTTTATACTCCCGATAATAGATAGGGATTTTTGGTATAGCCTTTTAAAAAGGAGAAATGAAAATTATGGGAAACTTAATGCATTTCGGGGATGTATTGGAAGCGATTGATAAATTATCTTTGGATGAACAGGAAACATTGGTGGATGTTTTACACAAACGCCTTATTGAGCGAAGACGAGAAAAGCTAGCAAAAGATATAGAGGATGCTCAAGAGGAATTTCTGGCAGGCCGGAGTAAACCGGCAACTCCGGAGAAAATTAAAAATGAGATATTGTCATGAAACGCGTCTTATTGCGTTCTAATGCTTTTATTCGGGCGGCAAGGCGCTTTACAAGGAAGCATCCTGATTACGCTGATGATCTCCAAGCCGCTTTGGAGTTGTTAACAGAAGACCCATTCCATCCCCAATTAAAAACGCATAAGTTAAAAGGTAAGCTTGAGGGATCTTGGGCATGCAATACAGGTTATGATTTGAGAGTTATTTTTAAATTTGTCGAATTTGAAGGCGCCGAAGCCATCCTTCTTGAGACAGTTGGGTCTCATGAAGAGGTTTACTGAACTGTAAAAATTAATATTGTCAGCGAGACCCGCTTCACGGCCCACCCTGACCTACAAGGCTTAACATTGTGGGGCAGGCTTTCCAGCCTGTCCGTCCATATGCAGGGGGCATTATTCAAAGCGCCGCCGCACAGTCTCGGCGTGCACAGGCAGCCCTTCGGCCTCAGCCAGGGTAATGATGGCGTCTTTAAGGTGAGCAAGTCCCTCTTTTGTCAGGTACTGAAATGTGGGCTTCTTGATGAAATCGTCCACCGAAAGGCCTGAAAACATGCGCGCGCACTGGCCGGTGGGCAGGACGTGGTTGGTGCCTGAGGCATAATCCCCGGCTGGCACAGGCGCCCAGGGGCCCATGAAGATTGATCCGGCATGTTTGATGCGGGGCAGAACCGTCCAGGGGTCCTCGGTCATGATCTGAAGGTGTTCAGCCGCGTATTCGTTTGCAAAGTCAATGGCCTCATCGAGGGTTTTAGTTAAAATCACGGCGGAATTATTCTTGAGACTCTGTTCAATGATCTCCCGCCGCGGTATCGTCTCCAGGGCCTGGCTGATCTCCCGGACCACAGCTCTGGCCAGCTTTTCCGACGGCGTGACCACGACTCCGGCATTGTCAGGATCGTGTTCGAGCTGGGAGAAGAAATCATAGGCCATTGTCTTTGGGTCTGCCGTATCGTCGGCCATAATCATGACCTCGCTCGGACCGGCCGGTGAATCAATATCAACCTGGCCGAAGACGGCCATCTTGGCCGCGGTCACCCAGCGGCCGCCCGGCCCCACGATCTTGTCCACGCGGGGTATGGTCTCGGTGCCGTAGGCTAAAGACCCCACGGCCCAGGGACCGCCGATCTTGTAGACCGCCTCGGCCCCGGCGATATCGGCCGCAACCAGAACCTCAGGCACGGCCGTCATGCCTTGATCCGGCGGGGTGGCGACCACAACGCGAGAGACCCCGGCCACCTTGGCCGGGATGATGTTCATGAGCACGCTGGATGGATACACGGCCTGCCGTCCCGGGACATAGGCCCCCACGATATCTAAGGGCCGGGTCATCCGACCGGCTAATATCCCCGGGGCTATCTCGATGGACCACATCTCGCGCTCGATCTGGGCCTGGTGAAACTTCCTGATGTTTTCAGCCGCAAACCTGAGGGCCTCGACCACTTCAGGCTTAACGCTCTTGTAGGCCGCCTCCAATTCCTGCGGGGTGGCCGTCAAGTCGGCCACGGTAATATCCTTCTTGAACTTGGTGTAATGCTCAAGGGCCACGGCGTCGCCCTGCTCCTTGATCTGGTTGACGATATCGCGGACTTCAAGGAAAACGGCAGAAACGTCCTCCATGGACCGGGTCATGATTTGGGCGCGTCTGGCTGAGGTCAGCTCGGAAAGCTTTTCAACTTTGATCATTTAACCACCTCTGAAACCTCGGATTTCACTGGTTGTTTCCGTTTAGCAGAACCTTGGTTTCGATTCAAGGAAAAACATGAACCGCCCTGCCCTTTTTATTATTTTGTCATGATTCTTCCTTGGTATGTTAAATTACCCCGAAAACCTGAACGCAAGCTCCAACTGGTAATGGCGTGACAGGAAACAAAAGGCATAATCCGCCTGGGGCTTTTAAAGGTGAGGAGGCTGGACTGTGGATTACCATGTGCCAACCAGGATTTGATCATATAACGGGTTCAGGGAAGTTTTGATTTTAACATACAGGAATTCCGGAATGCCCGGATGCAGATGGAGACATCACGAAATCAATCAAACTCTAACTCAAAACATGCTATAATAATGAAGGACAGGTCAGAGCTAAACAATAAAACATAAAAAATGGAAGAATTAAGGAGGTTTCTATGATTAGAACAGTTGACCAATATCTTGAGAGTTTAAGAGATGGCAGGGTGATTTATTGCTTAGGCGAGAGGGTGAAGGATGTAACAGCGCACCCTGTTCTAAGCAGGGTTATTGCCTTCGGTGCTATGGATTGGGTTCTTACCAACGATCCTGAGCATCGTGACCTCTTCGTAACCAAGAATGAGGAGGGAGAAGAGGTTCATTTTTTATGGACGCCGCCCAGGACTTCTGAGGACTTGTTACGGAAGAGGGAAGCTTATATAGAGGGTATAAGGTATGGAGCGGGAGGTCTTCATAGCATGGGGGTTGATGCCTTAGCTGCATCAAGGGTTCTTGCCGGGAGAATGGATAAGGCGTTAGGCACCAACTACACTGAGCGGGTTGAGACTTATCGTAAATATCTACAAAAAACAGATATTGGTATTACGGGCGCTCAAACAGATGTTAAGGGAGACAGAAGCCTTCACCCCTCAAAACAGGTACAACATAAGGACTATTATTTAAGGGTTGTTGATAAGCAAAAGGATGGAATTGTAGTAAGAGGAGCTAAGTATCACATAAGCTGTACTGCTGCGGCTAATGAAGCCATTGTTTTGCCTTGCCGAACTCACGGAGAGGAAGATGCAGACTATGCTGTAGCTTTCGCCATCCCTCTGAATGCTAAAGGCATTACTCTTATAGCATCAGATCCTGAAATCAGGGGGCCAAGCACTGAAGAAACAATTTGGGATTTTCCTGTGGCCTCAAAATTAGGAGTTGGTGATGGTGAGTGCATGATTGTCTTTGATGATGTTTTTGTGCCTTGGGAAAGGGTATTCATGTGCGGGGAATGGCAGTTTTCCAGAGACATTGCCATTCTGTTTGGCACTTTTCATCGTCTTTTTGCTTGCTGCCGCATGGTGCCAATGATGGAAATAATGACCGGTCTAGCTGCCTTGATGGCTGAATACAATGGCTTAGAAAACTACTCTCATGTTCGTAGTAAGTTATCTTGGCTGGTGCAAGTCACCGAGGCTTTCAAGGTTATGAGCCTGGCGGCCTGCATGTTTCCTGAAAAAGAACGTGATTCTAATTTGGCAAATCCCAATGGAATGTATACCAATATATCCAAATACATGTATGCGGAAAACTTTCACCAGTTTACCAAGTTTATACAGGATATTGCCGGAGGAATCGCAGCTGACCCCATCTCATATAGAGACTGGATGAACCCTGAAGAGCGCCCCTATCTAGAAAAGTATCTTGATGCCAAAGCGGGTGTACCAACTGAAGACCGTCTTCGTGCCATAAGACTGGTAGCAGATATCACGGGTGGACGGCATGATACTCATCAGATTCATGCTGAGGGATCTCTCCAGGCCCAGCAGATGATGTTCTTTCGTGAAGCTGATTGGGGAATGTATAAAGCCTTGGCTAAAAGAGAGGCTGGTATTTTAGGGTGGGAGGAACACCCCACGGTTGGCTCTATGAAAGATTTCTCTGATATTCTAAAGGAAAAAATGCCATCTTTTGATACCTCGTATAAAGTGTAAAAAAGATGATTATAAGATCAAGTTTGTAACGAAAGGCTTTGGAAGGTAATTTTTTAGTTTTTGCAAGACATCCAAATCCGATCTGGACATTGCCTGATATTCGGCCATCATCTTCTATGTGCTTGCGAGCCCCCGGCCCTCCAGCAGAAGCCGTGGGGTTATTTGGCAAAGAAACTGATATGTAAAAATAGGCTAGATTTCAATTTTCATTAAGCGAGACTGGTGCGGCATAACCATAACTGTCTTTGCGAGGAGCGTAGCGACGAAGCAATCTCAAAAGAGGTAAACTTCTGTAATTGCAATGAGATTGCTTCATTTCGTTCGCAATGACAGAGAAATAGTTTCTTAGAAGAAAAGTTATTCAACTAATTCAACCGCGTTCCCCTTTTACAAAGGAGATAATCATGGAGCAATGGAAAAAAACAACCTGCGTTTTGTGTGGTAATCTTTGCGGCCTTGAGGTCAAAGTTGAAAATAATCGGATAGTCAAGGTACACGCGGACAAGCATAATCCTCGCAGTGAAGGTTACGTGTGCCGCAAGGGATTAAACATCATTTTTCATCAGCACCACGCCGACCGACTCAAGTATCCTTTAAAAAAAGTCGGAGATTATTTTGAAAGAATTTCGTGGGATCAGGCTATTGACGAAGTAGCCGAAAAACTCTCCACCATAGTAAACGCACACGGACCGCGTTCTTTTGCTTTGATGGGCGGCGGAACGCTCGGCTGCCCATCACAGGGCCCTTTTGCGGTGGGCCTGCTTAGAGCCATGGGCTCGCAGTACTTTTACAACGCCCTTGCTCAAGAACTCACCGGCCGGTATTGGGTAGACGGAAAAACCTTTGGCAATCAATCCCTTCATTCTTCACCGGACCTGGACAACACCGACATGCTGCTCATAGTCGGATGGAATCCGATGATGAGCCATCATACACCTCAGGCGCGCCGTGTACTTACCAAATTTAGCAAGGACCCGGATAAACTGTTTGTGGTTGTTGACCCGCGCTTTTCGGAAACAACCAAGATCGCGAACATCCATTTGCCCATCAAGCCAGGCACGGACGCCCTTTTGTATAAGGCCATGATCTCCATTATTTTAAATGAAGGCTGGCAGGACCAGGATTATATCAATAAACACGTGAGCGGTTTTGATACCATCCGTCCCTTGTTCGAGGATTTTGACGCCAGGGCCGCTCTTGAGGTTTGCGAGTTGGATTTTGACCAGGTGAGAGAAGTATGCCGTCTGTTTACCACTCGCAAATCCAGCCATCACAGCGACCTGGGCGTACTCATGACCCGGCACAGCACCCTCATATCATACTTGGAGAACGTCTTCCGCGCTGTGGCCGGACGAATCGGAGTCAAGGGCGGCAATGTCTTTCCAGCAGATTTCGTAGGAGGCAGGAGAAGACCGCGCTCCAATGACCGGAAATCCAGCGCCTGGCGTACGGTGGCCACTGACTATCCGCCTATTACCAATATTTATCCGCCAAACGTTATGCCCGAGGAGATACTTAACGACAATCCGGACAGGCTTCGAGCGGTGATCGTCAGCGCGGCCAACCCGTTAAGGTCTTTTGCTGACACATCCGCCTATGAAGAGGCGTTTAATAAACTGGATCTTCTGGTAATCGTTGAAATAGCTATGACTGAGACCGCTGCGCTTTCACATTATGTTCTGCCTGCCCTTTCCGCCTATGAATCGTGGGATGGAGGCGGTGGGGGAGATTTTCCGAAGACGTTTATGCAATTTCGCCAACCTGTGGTGGAACCGGAAGGTGAGCAGATCGAAGCCGGTGAGGTTTTTACTCGGCTTGCCGACCGTCTGGGATTACTGCCCGAAATCCCC
>JAFDHD010000137.1 GCA_019308995.1 Deltaproteobacteria bacterium
CGTATCTTGTCTTAAACTTCTCAAAAGCTTCTGTTACCGTTTTTGACATTGTCACATATCAAGCTTCAGGCTTAAAATGAATGTTCTTAAAATATCCTATATTCAGCTCAACATTTTAGATTTACAACACTTTCAATAAATAGAAATTTTAGATATCTAACAATTTTTATTAAAATAAAATTCAATTTTATTTTGCAACTATCTACTAGAATCAACCTTTCCCTTGTATCTTTGTAAGGCCAAATATCATCTTCTATGCTTTGTTTACTTTATAATCTCTAGCCTAAAAAGCATTGGTTCCCTTTTCCCAGGTTTACGATTTATCTCAGTGCCTATGACGGCTTGATAAATCCACTCCTTCCCTTGACCTTATATTTAGAAGCTCCATAGATTGCCCCCACAATGGCGAGTATTCCTACTACAATACCTATAAAAGTCTGAATTGCCTTAAACATTGGAAACCTATTTAACTTATTATTCTTGTAATTATGTGATAATTATTGTCCATTGTCAATCGGAAATTATAATTTATTGTTTTAATAATGAATTAATGAATATAGAGCTTAATTTTTTATAATATCATTCAATTGCTCTTTGGGCACGTAGATGACCTGCCACTCAAGCGGTCTCATTTCTTTTTCTGTCAGCTTTTCAATCTCTCTGAGTATTGAAGCATGCTTTCCAAAATCAATCGTGAGGGCCGTATTTTGGCCTGTACGAGGCTTTTCAGGCTCGGCCTCGCCATTACCCTTCTTTTTATTTTATAATTAAGGGGACGCCCTTTATTAATTGTATTAATTACCCTCTCAACAATCTCCCTCTTTAGGATAATATATCAATATTAAAATTTGTCATATTTGTCAAAAACGTCCCTTAATTCCTGCCGCCTGAACCCTTTGATCCACGCCTCTTTTCAGGTTCTCTCATCCCGGCCGCATTCTTTAAGGCGTTGACTTCCGCCTCTTTGAGCGGCCGCATGGCGCCTCGGGCCAGGCGTCCCAATGTCAGGGTGCCGTAGGCGATCCGTTTCAGTTTCATGACCGGGTGGCCCACCTGGGAGCACATCCTTTTGATCTGCCGGTGGCGGCCTTCGGTCAGGGTCATCACAAGCCAGGTCCGGTCCTGGCCGCGTTTGATGATCTCCACTTCCGCCTGGTTGACCGGCCGGTCTCCGAGGGTGATCGTGCCTCCGGCCAGCCGGGCCCGGGTCGCTTCCGAGAGTCTGCCTCTGACTTTAACCCGGTAGGATTTGGGCACATGAAAGCGGGGGTGCATCAGCCGCGCCGACAGGTCGCCGTCGTTGGTCAGGATGAGCAGACCTTCGGCGTCCATGTCCAAACGGCCGATTGGGAAGACGCGTTCCTTGATGTCAGATAAAAACTCGGCAATGGTGGGACGGCCAAAAGGGTCTTTCAGGGTGGTCAGATAGCCAGGGGGCTTGTAAAAAAGGTAGTAAACCGTCTTTTTTTGGGGCCTGATTCGCTTTCCGTCTAGCTCGATGACGTCCTGCTGCGGGTCAGCCTTCTGTCCAAGCCGGGTCACGACCTCTTTATTGACCCTGACGCGGCCGGCCAGGATTAGCTTTTCCGCGTTGCGCCGCGAGGCCACACCGGCTGCGGCTAAGATTTTTTGAAGACGTTCCTTCATCCTGGAGGCATTGCGGCTGCTGGCTGTGATTTAAACAAGGGTGACTTAAAAAAGCGTGGAAAGCCCGATCTAAAAAAGACGCCCCTCCTCATTGTCCAGGCCCAATGAATCCATCTCCTCCAGGGTGGGCAGGGCCTCTAAATCGGGCAGGCCAAATATTTCGAGAAATTTCTTGGTGGTGCCATAAAGAATGGGGCGACCGGGGAGGTCCTTGCGCCCGATAATGCGGATGAGGTCTTTTTCCAGCAGGGTCTTGAGGGTGCCGCCCACGTCAACTCCGCGGATTTTTTCTATTTCGACCCTCAGGGTCGGCTGGCGGTAGGCGATACTAGCCAGGGTTTCCAGGGCGGCGCGAGAGAGACGGGTCGGGGCCTTCTTTTTTAGCTGGAGGATGTAGGAGGAGAGTTCGGCCCGGCTTCTGAACTGGTACCCGCCCGCGACGTAGGTCAGGGTAAAGCCCCGGTTCATCTCCTCATACTCAGCCATGAGCTCATCCAGAACCTTTTGGACTCGGTCCAGGGAAACTCCCTCAGTAACCGCGTTGATTTTTTCAGGAGTAAGGGGGCTGTCGGACACGAAAAGCAGGCCTTCTACGATGGATTTGAACGAGACGCTCATCCAGCCAGGTCCTTTCCAGGCTCTTTATCGAGCGGGTTATCGCTGCCAGGGCTGGATTCATGAGGCCGATCGTCTTCCAGGTCCTGAATCGCAACAGGCGAAGAGTCTTCAGTATAAAGCACCTTGATGTCCCGCGTCACCGGGTTCTGGAAGATATGAAGCAGTCCGAGCCGGGCTAACTCGAGTATGGCAAGAAAGGTGAGCAGGAGCTCGTCCCGGGAACGATCGTCAGTAAAAAGCTCTTCAAACGCGGCTTCCTGGACAGCCTTGAGCAGATGGATGATCTCACTGATCCTCTCCTCGATGCCTTTGGCCTCGAGAACGATGTCCAGGAGGGCCCTGTCCTCGATTCGAGAGATGATGCGGCGGAAGGAGTCCAGAAGATCAAACAGGCTGACCGAGATAAGCTCCTCATCTCCTTCCAGCCCTAACTCCGCCAGGGAGGTCATCCTTGAAAAGACGTCCCGGCCAAGTAGCTCCCGGCCTTCGAGCGCTTCGGCCGCGTCTTTGAATTTCATATGCTCCAGCAGGGGGCGGACGATGGCCATCCGCGGGTCCTCTTCCTCTGCTTCTTCATCTTCATCCACCACAGGCAGAAGCATCCTTGATTTAATCTGGGTCAGGGTGGCCGCCATGAGCAGAAATTCGCCGGCCACCTCGATGTTGAATGTTTCCATGAGCTTCAAATATTCAAGATACTGGGTGGTGATGAGGGCGATAGGGATGTCGTATATGTCCACCTCGTGTTTCTTGATGAGGTGGAGCAGGAGGTCCAGAGGCCCCTCGTATATTTCCAGTTTTACGGACAGGGTCATGCCTTCTCGATTCACCGCTTTCAAAGGTTACAACTGTCCATAGAGCAGCAGGCTGACTAAAAAAGTAATAATCGGAAATATAACCTTACTCACCAGGCCGGAGAAAATCAAGACCAAAAGTATGATGAACCCGTACGGGGTGATACTCTGGTAGCGCATGGCAAGGTCGCGAGGCAGAAGCCCGGTGACGATGTTGCTGCCATCCAGGGGAGGGATGGGCAGGAGGTTGAACACGGCCAGCCCGATGTTGATAACGACCCCGATGCGGGTGATGAGCACGATGGGTATGAGTATCGGGTTAGAAGGATGGCTGAAGGCCAGGTCTTTAAGCAGATGATAGACCAAGGCAAAACAGACAGCCAAACAAATGTTGGCCGCAGGTCCGGCGACAGCTACCCACATCATGTCTCTCTGAGGATGTCTCAACTTGTAAGGGTTGACCGGCACCGGTTTGGCCCAGCCGATCATTTGAGTCATAACAAAGACCAGGGTTCCAAATAAATCAAGGTGTTTGATCGGGTTTAAGGTCAATCTTCCGGCCTGCTGCGCGGTGTCGTCACCCAGCTTAAAAGCCACCCAGCCGTGCGCGACTTCATGAATGGTCACCGCCATCAGGACCGGCACGGCCAGGAGTGAAATTCTGAAAATAAGATCGCTCATTTAAGCCTCTATAGGTTTCTCTGCTTTCTGAAGGGTCAGGACATGCCGTCTCACGAATTCCTTTTCATCGCTCAGGTTTTTTACCTCCTCGTTGAGCCGGGCCTGGTGAAGTTGATCCAGGATTTCCTTGAACTTTGGGCCGGGCTCCAAGCCCATGGCGATGAGGTCCTTGCCGCTGAGTTCGATTTTCACCTCTTTGAGCCTGGTGAAATAACTGGATACAGCCCGGCTCGTCTCCTCCCGGGTCGTTCTGGCCATGAGGAACAGGATGGCCTCGGTGGACAGGGGTTTGAGCAGTTTATACAGCCTGCCGGGTCTGATGTCGCTTCTCTGACGGTGGAGCGATCTCAGGATGCGGTCAATTTCAGGCTTTTCCTGGACCACCAGCTCACGGTCACGCCGGCGCAGGATCAGGCGGTCGCTCAGTTGTGCCAGCTCCTCTTGAGGCCGCCCGTCCAGTAAACCCAGGAAGTAGATCATCCAGGCCTGGTAGTTTTCGCCCAGGTAGGTCAGGTCAAACCAGTGGCAAACCTTTTTTATCCTTGCAAACAGGTCGGCCTTGGCCTTGGTAAACTTCAGGTCCTGGAAGATGAACTTGAGCAGGTCGAACTCGTCCAACCGTTTAATGGCCAGGGCCGGTTCGTCTTCCTGCAGGATATACTTCAGCTCCACGAACAGGCGCTGGGGCGACAGTTTTTGGAAAAAGTCGTATTTGACCGCATTTTCGATCAAGTTTGCCGTGAGCTTGCTGATTTTGAACCCGAAACGCTGTTCAAAGCGAATCGCCCTGAAGACGCGGGTCGGATCCTCAACAAAGCTCAAGTTGTGCAGGACCCGGATGTATCCGTATTTAATATCCTTGACCCCTCTAAAGTAATCAATTAAGCCTCCAAAATGCTGTTCGTTCAGCTTCACGGCCAGGGTGTTGATGGTAAAGTCACGGCGGTACAGGTCCAGCCGCAGGGAGCCGACCTCGACGATGGGCAGGGTGGCCGGCGACTCGTAGTATTCCAGGCGGGCGGTGGCCACGTCAATCTTGAAGTCGTCGGGAAAAATGAGAACGGCGGTGTTGAATTTACGGTGGGAGCGGATCCTGACTCCCGGGTGTTCCGTGGCAAAAACCTTGGCGAAGTTAATGCCATCGCCCTCGACCACGATGTCAATATCAAGGTTGTCCTGTTGGATAAATATGTCCCGGATAAAACCTCCGACCGCGTAAACCGAATATCCCAGGCGGTCCGCTGTCCGGCCCAGGTCAGCCAGAAGGTCTATAATGTTCCGAGGCAGGCGCTCCCGCATCAGATTCTTTATGTTTTTGTTTCGCCCGACATGAGAATTATCCTCATAACCTTCAAACGAAACAGAGGCGTCCGTCTCGCTGGTCAGGATGCGCAGGAGATCGGTTCGGGTGATGACGCCCTGGAGTCGGTTGTCATCAATCACAGGCAGGATACGCTGGTTTTGACCGACGATGAATTGAATGATTTCAGGGAAACTGGCTTCAGGGCCGATGGTGCTGAATTCAGAGGTCATGAATTCACTGACCGGCATGTCAATCAAGCCGTGATGCAGGGCCTTGGAAACGTTCTGCTGCGAGATGAATCCCAGAACCGCGTCCTTTTTATTTACGATCATCAGGACGTTGATATCATAGCGTGTCAAAGTCTCCCGGGCTTCTTCCAGGGTCCCGTCCGGCGGGATGGATATGACCGGAAAGGCCATGATGTCCCTGGCTCTTCTGACCGGTTCCATCTTTGCCTTGATAAGCGCCTGGAGCTTGTCTTCGACCTGGGTCAGGGTCTGGTCTTTAATGCTGGCTGAAGCCGCGGCAGGGTGGCCGCCGCCCCCGAACTCCCGAACTATCTCGGCCACGTCAACCTCGGGCAACCGGCTCCGGGCCACCAGGTAAACGTGGTCCTCCATGCGTGCCAGGGCGAAGAGGATATTGATGTTTTCCATGTCCATGAGCTTATGAACCAGCACGGCAAAGTCGCTGACATAATGATTGGTGGTGACGTGAGCCAGGCTGACTTCCACGCCGTTGATGGTCTGGGCGCGCGTGGAATCAATGAGTTCGT
The DNA here is from genome assembly GCA_019308995.1 of Deltaproteobacteria bacterium. Lineage (NCBI taxonomy): Bacteria > Pseudomonadati > Myxococcota > Myxococcia > Deltaproteobacteria bacterium. Next base: position 5,819 of record JAFDHD010000137.1, read on the forward strand.
TGAGGATGGAGACCTGTTCAGAGGTCAGTTCCCGGGTGACCATTTCTGAAACCAGGTTCAGATTCGCCCCCAGTTCCAGCAGATAGGCCATGGCGCGGTAATCTCTGGCCGTGGTTGAACCAAAGGTCAGGGAGCCGGTATCCTCGTGAATGCCCAGAGCCATGACCGTGGCTTCGTCAGCAGTGACGCCGATTCCCTTTGCCTTCAGGATCTCGGTTATGATGGTCACCGCCGCACCCACCGGCGCCAGGACTTCGAGGTCCCCTTTCAAATCGTCCGGGCTGTTCGGATGGTGATCATAGATGTGTATTTCCAGGTTTTTATTTTTTAATATTTTCTTTAACGGGCCGATACGGCTGACCTGACGGGTGTCCACCAGGATCAGGCGGCGGACCTGATCGCTTTTGACCTCCTTGAGTTTGACGAAGTTGAAAAGGTAAGCCGTGGACTGAAGGAAGAAGTTGCGCAGGTTCCGCTCCTGAGAGCCAGGAAAGACCATCACCGCCTGGGGGTAGAGCTTCCGCACCGCCAGCATCGAGGCCAGAGCGTCGAAGTCGGCGTTGATGTGCGTGGTAATGACCTGCACCGCCTCCTCAGGCAGGGGCTTGATTTCAGGAATATTAATCTCGCCTGAACTCACGTCCGGACCTCAAGCACGCGGATGATATTTCTGGTGAATTTTTTTCAACCGCTCCCTGGTGACATGCGTGTAAATCTGGGTGGTGGCGATGTCCGTGTGTCCTAACATCAGCTGTACGGCCCGCAGGTCCGCGCCGCGCTCCAAAAGATGCGTGGCAAAGGAATGACGCAGGCTGTGAGGACTGATTTTCTTACGAATCCCGGCCGCGATGGAGTAATCCTTGATCTTGCGCCAGAAGTACTGCCGGGAGAGCCTGGTACCGCGGCGGTTGAGAAAGAGATAGGAGCTTGAGCCGCGTTTCAGCAGTCCGGGTCTGGCATCAGTTAGATAACGGTTGATCCAGTCCCGCGCTTCGTCGCCCAGGGGAATGAGGCGCTCCTTGGCGCCTTTGCCCATGGTTCTGAGGTACCCGGCCTCCAGGTTGAGGTCAACCGTTTTAAGGCTTATCAGCTCGGAAACCCTGAGACCGGTGGCGTAAATCAATTCCAGCATGGCCTTGTCCCGCAGCCCGCTCGGGCCGTTTTGATCGGGCGCGGTCAGCAGGGCTTCCACCTCGTCAAGGGTAATCGTTTGAGGCAGATGCGCCAGGATGCGCGGGGCTTCGAGGTTGCTGGTTGGATCTTGAAGGACCATGTTTTCATTGACCAGGAATTTATAAAAGTTCTTGAGCGCGGAAAGGGCGCGCGCCCGGCTGCGGGGCCCGATCCGGGTCTGGCTCAAGAAAAGCATGTAACCCATGACGAATGACCGGCTGGCCGCTTCGGGCCCGGCCAGGTTTTGCCTTGTCAAATAGTCCAGAAAACGCCGGATGTCCCGGGCGTAAGCCTCCACGGTGTTGAAGGCCAGGCCGCGCTCCACCCTGAGGTGGTCGAGATAAAGGTCCAGGCTGTGATAATATGCCTCTTCCATGGCCTTCACGACAAAAAAGGAGGGCCTTCCCCTCCTTGATGATCCCGAATTAAGTAAACTTTCCTCATCCGCATCCAGATTAAGCATACCAGAGACTCACTTTCCCGTCAAGTTATCGAGTTTGTTGGGGGTGTCTGAATTTGAAAATGCCTGCGCGCGCATTCCCCGCAGTTTGCTGCGCCGCAAAGTGGTTGCTGCGCTGAGTAATGTGGTGCGAAACGCCTATGCTAGTCGTGATATGATTCAACATAATAGTCAGATGGAAAAATGTCAATAGTTAAGTATACTGTCCCCGGAACTCGAAACTATTTGTTAAAGAAGGGGCAAAAGTTATAATCTCCGATATCTCAGATGATAAAGGCGATCTGTTAGCAGAAGATCTTGGTGGAAATGCCGTGTACTTGCACACTGATGTAAGTAAAGAGTCTGATATTAAGGCTGTCGTTGAATATGCTCAAGATAAATTTGGTCGGTTGGACTGCATGTTTAACAACGCTGGTTTTAGTATAATGACCAAACCTATCGATGAAACACCTTTGGAGGAGTTTGATAAATTTGTAAGAGTCCATTTACTTGGGGTTTTTTTAGGTATTAAATACTCAGCCTCAGTTATGAAAACTCAAGGAACCGGAAGTATTATAAATACAGCAAGTGTCGCAGGATTATCCGCCACAGGCGGTCACTACGCTTACATGTCCTGCAAGGCGGCAATTGTTCATTTGAGCCGTACTGTAGCCATGGAATTGGGAGAGCATGGGATCAGAGTAAACAGCATCTGCCCTGGAGTTATTGCTACACCGATATTCACGAATACGCTTGACTTAACACCAAAGCAAGCTGAAAAAGCAATGGTATTCTTTAAATCATGGTTGGCTAAATCTCAACCCATTCAACGCTTCGGGATGCCTGAAGACATTGCAAATGCCGCGCTTTGGCTTGCTAGCGATGAATCCAGTTTCGTCAATGGACACGCTCTAGTCGTTGACGGAGGTTATGTAGGAGGTAAAATGTGGTCGGAACATCAAACCGAGAGAAGCCAGATAGTGGCTGAAATGATGAAGGCTTTAGAAGAATAACTACGGAGTTCCGGAACTCCAATCTCTTACAGGAATAGTTCGGCGATGGCGATACCGGACTCGCCCGCAACGGTGTATAATAGAAAAAGCCGATCCGCCTCCTGATAAATTGTCGGATCGCGAAGCTGGTTGACTGGTCCGTCAATCCACCCCCTCACTGATGGAACAACAGGCTGGTCACTGCCTTCCCAGGGATATTCAGGGCGGAGGACATTGACAGGTTCAGAAGTGACCCATTGTTCCCAATCCTGTGTCATATCAATGGTTGAGAGTAATATACGCTCCGGAGCATCACCGACCCGAGTCCAAAACACATGGAGGTTGTTTTCACAGACCAGCAAGGCAGAATGTCGCATGTCCATGCCGAAGAGATGAGGGCCCCGCTCGAAATCCTTCAGGCCCTCGTGTGAACGATAGAAGACCCCTGGCATGGCCATTCCGTAATACCGTCCCTCATGTCTGAACATCCGAAAATAGGATAAACCGAATGCTTCTGGCATAGCCTTGAAATGAATGCCGTCCTTTGAAACGGCCAGGCGTGATACCTGTCGGGCATAGGCTTCCAAACCGTGGTAATAGAGGCGTATTTCTTTATGCTCTTCCAGCACGTGGGCATCAGGGGAGGCAATATGGGGCTTCACGGCATCCTTCAGCCTATGCACCCGAGCGGTCGGTTTTTCAGGGGGAGTAACGGGGAAAAAGGAATCTTCCAGATTTAAAACCCCAGGTTCATAGGTGCGCCATGGACCCTCCAACCGATCCGAGTAAGCCATACGGATGTATTTCCCTTTGTGTTCTGCAAAATACAGATAGTATCTTCCAAGCGGATCCTCCACCCAGTCGGGTACACGAATAAGAGAATGCCCGCTAATATTTTCACCCATGGATCCGTCCATGTGTGGACGGATGATGGGGTTGCCTTCGAGACGTTGAACACGCATAGATAATTTTCTTTCAAAGTTCAAGTTCCGGGGACAGTATACTTAACTATTTATTTTATCATGTAAAGTGGTTGCTGCGCTGAGTAATGTGGTGCGAAACGCCTATGCTCTTCGTGATATTATTCAACATAATAGTCAGATGGAGAAATGTCAATAATTAAGTATACTCCCCGGAACTCCGGAACTCCATACTCGCCTTGAGGTCCTCACTCACAATTATTGCGGCTTTCACTCACAATTATTGCGGCTTAAGCTCGGTGATGATAGGCCGAAGGATGTCCAGGGCCTTGTCTGCCTCCTCCATCGTGATAGTACAGGGTGGGCAAATCTGCAACCGATTACCGGCAGGCCCCTGGATACGTGTCCAGATACCATTATCAAACAGCTTCTGAAGGAATTCTGCTATCACCTTCTGGCGGACTGGCGCTCTACTCTCTTTATCATTGACGAGTTCAATTGCTTGAAAGACACCCCGGCCCTCCACTAGGCCAACACAAGGAAGCGGCAAGAACTCAGTCTCCAGGCGCTCCTTAATGTGCTTACCCACTTTGGCGGCATTTTCGGCTACATTATTCTTTAAGTAGTAGTCTATGGTGGCAATAGACGCTGCACATCCAATCGGGTGTGCCGCATAAGTGAAGCCATGCGGGAACATGTTCCCATCAAAGGCTGAATACACTTCGTCACTAAAGGCAACACCGCCGAAGGGTATAGTGGCATTGGTAATTCCTTTGGCCATGGTCATTATATCCGGCTTGATATCCCAATACTCTGAAGCGAACATCTTACCGGTTCTGGCAAAGCCGGTCATAACCTCATCAGTGATAAGAAGTATGTCATACTTCTTGCATATCTCCATCACCCTCGACCACCACTGAGGCGGAGGTTCTATACTGCCCGAGGAGCCTAGTATAGGTTCGGCAATGAAAGCAGCAATGCTGGCCGCCCCTTCTTCCAGAATAATTTTTTCCATGAAGTCAACACTCAACATGGCGCTATCAGGAACATCACCGAACATAGAGCGATAGTCATAGTAGCTAGGCACCCGTAGGAAGCCTGTCGGTGGTGGACCAAAGGGGTTATGAAACATGCCGCCCCCCAGCCCGGTAACGTAATTAGAATAGCCAGCCAGCCCATGATAACAGTTGTATAGGCTCATAATCTTGTACTTACCAGCCTGCCCCTTGAGATACCAGTAGGCTCGAGCAATTTTAAGCGCTGTGTCTACTGCTTCTGAACCGCCGCAGGTGTAGTAGAAATACCTCAAGCCTCCCGGGGTAATTTTGGCTAGCTTCTGGCACAATTCAAAGGCATATACATGCGGGTGACGAAAGAAACTGGAGATATAGTCAATATTATCAAGCGCCTCTTTTACAGCGTCAATAATCTCTTGGCAATGATGACCTAGGTTGGAGCAGACTAGCTGGGAGCTGAGGTCAATATATTCTTTGCCTTCAGTATCTACCAGATATATACCGTGAGCCTTCTCGAAAACAAAATCTACCTTCTGCCCAACTGTCCAAAAGGGATGGACATGATGTTCTAGGTCTGCTTGGATGAGTTCCTGGGTCCGTTTACTAACCATTTTGCTTCCTCCTAACTATGAATAGAATTTTGTCACTTAAATGACTGCCTCAATCGGCGTACAAACTAAACCATAAGGTCTCTTAACCAAGCTTTTTCCAATTGGTTGTCATAAATCCCCTCCTTGTTGTTGGCTCGCTATAGGAGTGGGGCCTCCGTCCTCACACTCCACCACTGACAATGTCAGTGGATTTGGGCTAAATTCAATAATTTCAATATATTATTTTAGCCTGAATTATGCGACAACCACCGCATTTCACTTACACACAGCCTTTCGCAACCGCCATCTAACTCGTTGGACCATTTGGGGGTGTTGAAAAGCGCTTTGCCTGCCGTATAATGACGATTTCTCGTAAAAATTTAGGAAGAAAACCCTAACCGTTGATTCTCAAGTAGAGTAACCCATAAAAATTTACTCTGTCAACCAATATAGAGCCATCACCTGAGTCCAAGCACTGCCCGGTAATGATGGCTCAGCGGAAAAGCCGAGGCCACAGCTACTTAACAATTGACCCGCCCCTTGTTGAGCGTTTCATGCTGAACCTGGAGAAGGCCTTTGGCCGTTTGCGGCGCAAGAAAAAGCCAGGGCCTAAAAAGGAGTCTAATAATTAAGTATACTATCCCCGGAACTCCGCATCAGTATACACCTTCGGAGTGTTACCCATGTTTTAAAACTACACACCCAATTTCCGAAAGCACTTGACATCGCTTCCCTTTATCGTATGATATATCATCTGACGAGGCGCGTGATATGAACTATGTTTTACTCAGATCCCTGTCGAATCTGAAAGGAGAGAAGCGTTGAATGCCCAGGTGGCGGCACCGATGAGTCCCAAGGCACCGGCATTTGATGCCGCTGCAGTTAAGTTTCGGGTATAGCCCATCCCCCCCTGGATGATCGGATAGTTAATCCCCAGCATTTCAGTCAGTTCGGTTTTTATCATCTAAAACTCCTTCTTATTTTATGTTTGGTAATATCTTTATTATGCCTCCCGTGACCCTTTTACCTTCACATCCATGTCCCACCAGTTCTTTCTATTGATGCGAAGACATTCAAGGCAAATTACTTGTCTGTCTTGGTCATGGCCGCATAAGTTTCGCAAAAACCGGTCACGGGAACGACAATCCCATAATCAGACCGGATAGACTTTGCAGAGCACCCCCCCGCGCATATCCGGCAGGCCTTGTTCGGGATCGAGATTGTAGTCATCGTCACTCAAAACAACAGCGTCCGAATGGTCGAACCCGGCGGAAAGTGTTGGTTCGCCTTGAGTTTGTTCCGGGAACCACCAGCCATGTGGCACCCTGACCAGATCGGGAGGCATTTCATCTCGAAGCCCAGCTTTCATCTTGATTCTTCCATGAGTCGTTTCCACAAAAACCCAGTCGCCTTCGCTAATACCTAGATTCCGGCCGGTTTCCGGATTTATCATGCTTATGGGAAAGGGATTTCTTTTTCGAAAGGCATCGATCTGCCTTAAGCTGCTATGGAAATACTCCTCCTCCATTAAACCAACATACAGAGTCAAAGGATACTCCTTGACCAGTTCGGGCGTGGCGATGGGGCTTTGGCCGGGTTCGATATAATGGGGCAGTGGATCGTAACCTAAATCACTCAAAACGCTGGAAGACAGCTCCACTTTTCCGGACGGTGTGGCAAACCCGGTTTCCTGATACGGCTTTGGAGGCCGGCCGGGGAAAAAGGGAACTTTTTCGGCAAATTCGTTCCATTTCATGCCGGTTTTTTGGATACGATAATCCAGCAGTTCTTCCTCGTCCTTCCATGGAAAATATTCTTCAAATCCCATCCGAATGCCCAGGCCTCGCCAGAAATCATAGACACTCCGGCATTCTCCCGGAGCCTGACGTAGTTTTTGACCTACCATAAATGTGCTGCCGGAATCGAAACCGTTGACAAAATTCGGGCGTTCAATCCAGGCGTCGCCGGGCAGGACGTAATCGGCCAATTGAGCAGTCGGGGTCATGAAATGTTCGTGGACCACGAAAAGGTCCAGGTTCATGATACCGTCATAAATGCCTTTTTGGTTGGCATACTGCATCAACGTATTGTTGGCTATTGAAGCCATGGCTTTGATTGGATAGGGATCACTGGTTCGCATGGCCTTAAAAACGCCGGCCGGGTGAGCCATGAAACTGCCACCCATCAGGTTTATATACTCACGGCCATGAACTTTCTTTGATGGTTCACCCAGCGCCTGGGTGCCTTTATATGTGAGGGCTGGATAATTATCGGTGCCGATTTGCAGGTCTTTCTTTTCTTGAGGCAGCATTTCATGCAGCTCAATTTCCGACATGCTGACAATATCAGGATTGAGTGTCGAAAGCCTGTCGCCGCCGCTCGCGTTAAGGTTGCCGGTGATGGCCCGTAAAATACACTGAGCCCTGATGGCTGAAGTGCTGTTTTTCTGTTTATCCGTAATAACGCTCCAGGGAATGCAGGCCGACTTGGCTGTAGCGTACATGATTGCCGCTTCCCTTATCCGTTCGGCTGGAACCCCGGTGATCTTTTCGACTTTGTCCAGAGGATACTCGTTAAGCCGCTGAACCAGGTCGTCGAATCCCACGGTCCAGTTATCCACGAAATCCTTGTCATACAGGTTTTCATCGATGATAACTTTAAGCCATCCTAGGGCCATGGCCGCGTCGGTTCCGGCTCGGAGAGGCAGATGAATATCGGCCCGCTTGGCATTGTAACTTTCACTCGGGTCCAGTACGATAAGCTTGGCGCCGCGTTTTTGAGCGGCAATAAGACGATCGTTTTCCATGGCCCAGACATTGGGTTTGGGGTTGTGCCCGAAATACACAACGCAGTTGGTGTTTTCATAATCCGAACTGGGATACCAGCCATAGGTCATCCGGTTGATAACGGCTGTGTTGCCCATGCATAGAGATATGCCGCTGATCCAATTGGGGCTTCCAAGCAGATTCATGAATCTTCTGCAAGTACCGTTGTCAAAGGCGTTGTATGGCGCGTAAGAAACGGTAAAAGCTTCCGGACCGTATTGTTTGACAACATCGGTCAGCTTTTGGGCGATTTCATCATAGGCCTGGTCCCAGGTTATTTGGGTAAATTCCCCCGAGCCTCTTTCCCCTTTTCTCTTCAGAGGGTGGAGAAGCCGGGTTTCATGGTCGTAATACTCCAGAGCGCGGGTCGGCTTTATGCAAAAAGTGTTCGGAGCGATAGGATGTTCCGGCATGCCCCCGAGTTTCAGCAGTTTTCCGTTTTCGACCTGCCCCTGAATCATGCAATGAAGGTCGCACATGGTGCATATGGCTCGTTTTGACTCAACCATTTTAAACCCCTCCTTTTGTTTCGAGGAATATTGAGTTCCGGGGACATCCATGATAAGAGTATGTCAAGGGAAAACGGAGATTTCCCTTAGCCCTCCAAACAGTTGCGCTCCTGGTGGCGTCTTTCTCCCCTCGCCATTGCGCCCCGA
>JAFDHD010000138.1 GCA_019308995.1 Deltaproteobacteria bacterium
AGTATGGTCCATGTTCAAGACGGCGATCTGGTTGAAGTCCGTTATATCGAACAGAAATTCCCTCGGACGGTTAGGGTCACGGGTCATGTATGGGACCCAGTGGAGTTGGCCTTTCATGAAGGGATGCGAATCTCCGAGGTGATTCCGCATCCGGAAAGGCTTAAGCCTAAAGCCATTACCGATTACGCCCTCTTACGGCGCTACGACCCACTCACCACGGAATTCACCGCGGAAAAAATTCTTCTTCCTGAGATTTGGGCGGGTAAAATTGACTTCCCCCTTAAGGTCCACGACGAGATAAAGATTCTTTCTAAGGCCGAATACGGGATTGCAACCTTTGTGCATCTTCGGGGAGCTGTATGGAAGCCTGACGATTATGAATATACACCAGGTATGACCGTGCGCGACCTCATCGCGCTTGGGGGCGGTCTGCAAAAGTGGGCCAGCCATAAAGTTGTCGAATTGACTCAGCAGAAAATTATAAATAACGAAATTGTGACCGAGCATTTTAGACTGGACCTGTCTGACGAAAAAATTGATAAACGGCTTCGACCTTTTGACATGGTCAGCATACCGCGGGTAAAGGGCGCTGGGAGCATTCCTGAGGTTATTATAGAAGGGGAGATTCGTTTCCCTGGCCATTATGCCTTAAAAAAAGGGGAACGGCTTTCCGACCTCATTGCCCGCGCTGGAGGGTTCCTGCCCAGCGCCTATCTCTATGGAGCGAGGTTCTACTCTGCGAGCGCCCAAAAGATTCAACAGCAATCTCTTGATAACATGATCAGGGAACTGGAGATTCGTATCTCTGGCGCAGCGGTTGGAGTTGCCGCCACCGCGATCGAGCCGGGTATGGCCCAGGCTGCCACAGCCCAGCAGACCGTCATGACATCCTTTCTGGCCGGGCTTAAAAGCATCAAGGCCTCCGGCCGGGTGGCGATCAAGCTCGTTGATTTGAAAAGCTTCAGAGGCTCTCCCTATGATTTTAAACTTGGGGATCAGGACAGGCTGGAGATACCTGGCAAGCCTCCTTTTATCAGTGTGGTGGGCAGCGTCTATGCCCCCAATTCTTACCTCTATCAGCCTGATGTCACCCTGGCGGATTACCTGCAGCTGGCCGGTGGTCCATCAAAAACGGCTGATGCAAGGTATATAAGTCTGTGCAAGGCTAATGGTGAAGTGGTCGGGTTGCCTTCCATGAGTTCTTACAGCTTTTACAGGCAGAAGCTCATGCCAGGAGACACGATTGTCGTTCCGGAAAACATGGAAAGAATCCCGCGCTTTAAGATGATCAAGGATATAACCGACATCATGTACAAGATAACCCTTGCCGTTGGGGTTGTTGCCAGCATTATATTCTAGTAGTACTAATAAGGATGGAAAACATTACCACGCCACCAGTAGTTTATGTGCCTTCATTGCCTCTGCCAGAGGATAATGAGATAGACTTTCTAACCATCTGGCGAACACTCTGGCGCTGGAAGTGGTTTATTGCAGGGATTACTCTGGCCTGTACGCTGATTGCAGTCTATATTACCTTGTATAGACTTCCAGTGGTTTATCGCTCGGAAGTGGTATTACAACCAACGTTATCTCCCGAAACCCAGAGCGCGCTGGGAACGACCCTGGGCCAGCTTGGTCAGTTTATCTCACTGCCTCCGATTTCGGGCGGAGATAAATCCCAGCTCATCGTGAACTATCTTAAGAGTCGCAGTCTAAAAACTTGGATGATAAAAAAATTCAATCTTCTTCCCAGGCTATACCCCGATAAATGGAACAGTGAAAAAGGGACCTGGCTGGCTAAGGATCCAAAAGACATTCCCACGATTGTAAAAACAATCCAAACCAGGAAGATGGAACATGTTTACTCAGTTGAAAATGATGACAAAGCAGGTTTAATTAGCATTACCTTTGTGGACCGCGATCCAGCTTTTATCCCTAAGGTACTCGATGGAGTAACAGAGGAGTTAAACCGCTATTTAGCTTATGAATATATAACCGATTCCAAAAGGAAGCGTATCTTCATAGAGCAGCAGGTCGAAAGAACTAAAAGAGAAATCGAATACTGGGAGCGCCAGAAACCGGATGCGGATCACTCGGCCAGTGAAATACTGCGGGAGCAGCAGGCTGCGCTGGCCGCCTACACTGAACTCAGAACGCAATATGAGCTGGCCAGGGTGGAGGAGGCCGGGGAATTGATTGCCTTCAAGGTTTTAGATTCCCCCTTTGTTCCGGAAAAAAAGTACAAACCTAGAAGAACAATAATTTGCGCCCTTACCCTTGTCATCTCTCTATTTTTGACCATATTTATGGCGTTTTTCTTCGAATTTATTAAGAACGCCAGAACAAAAGAAGCGGAAGCAGAACCAATGCATACAGAGGCGCCCTCTGAAAATGCCACATGATTCTGTTGCTAATTTTCAACTTCTCATAACAGGAGCGTCAACCGGACCTGAAAATGATACCGACATATACAAACTGAGCACCGACGAATGAAATACCTTCTTGGGTTATGGATTCTGTTTTTCGCAGTTTTTCCCATTGCAAACCTTGCCGAACCTGCTGATAAGATAAAGCCTCTTTCCGGCTTCCCGGGTTACAGCGGCCTATGGGACATGCCGAACGCCCGAGTTCTTCCTGATTGGCACATGCGCATCGGGAGTTCCTTTTCCCCTCCATACTACTACTTCCACACCACCATCGGGCTTTTCGATCGAGTGGAACTGAACGGTAGAGTTACTGGTATCAGAGGGCTTCCGGCCCTTGGTCCAGGCTATGGCGATACCAAGGACAAGGCTATTGATGTTAAGCTCCTTCTTCTAAAGGAGAAGCCATTGCGGCCGGCCCTAGCTATTGGAGGGACCGATATACACGGAACCGGTATTTACACCTCCCGCTATCTGGTGGCTAGCAAACAAATTGGGCTGCTTGATATTACTCTGGGGCTTGGTCAGGGCATGTTTGGCGGAAAGAGCAGTTTGGAGCGGTATGAAGTTTCTGGTAAAAGTGATGATCGAGCCTTTGCCTACCTCTCCAGCACGGATACCGATTTTTCACTGTTTGGAGGCCTGGAGTATGCGGTCAGGGAAAACTTGCGCTTTACCGTTGAATACTCCTCTATTAAACATGAAAAGATTGCAGGTGTCGGCAAGGCGAGGCTCCCGCTAACCTTTGGTCTAAAATATACCCTGTGGGATCATATACATTTCAGCGCTGCTTTGGCCCGGGGCGAAAAATGGTCCGCCGGGATTCTTTTTCAATTCCCACTTGAGGCTGAGGGAATCCTGACCTGGAAAAAGGAACCAGCGCCGATCAGAGAAGAAAGGATACTTCATAAGGCAGCCAGGGCCAATGATCAGCAGCTGGCCGACCTCCTCACTGATGCGCTCAAAAAAGATGGTTTCAGCCACGTTAGGATTTTCGTCTTGAAGCCAAAATTATGGGTAGAACTGGAAAACATGCGCTACAACTCCCCGAGCCTGGCCCTGGGAAGGGCCTTTTTGGTGGTGAACCAGGTGGCTCCGGAAAGTATTAAAAAATTATATCTCGTGCTGGCACGTAATGGTATTTTTCAAACAGGACTGGCGGCCTCAAGAGATCACCTCCGTAATTTTGTGGAAAGTACAACCGATCTTGCCGGATTTCTCGAATTCGCCATCCTTACCCAAGAAAAGAATGATCTCTGGGCCGATTTTTTCACCTCAGAATCTCAGCTTAAAGAAGCGCATACCAAACCTCCCATCTGGTCAATTGAGGTTAAGCCCAAGCTAACTAATCTATTGAACGATCCATCTGGATTTTTTAAAACCAGGCTCTCCATTGATATTATCGGATCTATTTACCCGTGGAAAGGTGGATATTTTATAACGCGCTATTCCATACCTGTTTACAACGATATCAGCTCTTCCTCAAAAATGATAGAACCCGAGCCGGCAAATACGGACTATATCAACTACCTGAGCCGGCAGTCGGCCCATCTGATTGCCTATGGGTATGACCACATTTTCGACCTCCCCAAAACCTCTCAGGCCAGGCTCGGGTTAGGCGCCTTTGAGGCCGCTTATTTTGGGCTTGGAGGCGAGGTTTTCAAGTACTTCGGGGAGGGCCGATACGGACTGGGGCTTGAAAGCGAACTGGTCTGGAAGAGAAACATAAGTCATGACTTTGCCTTGCATGGCGAGCATAAGAAAGCCTACTATACCTACTTTCTAAACCTTTACGGCCAGCCATTCGGGTGGACTGGCATAGAAGTGGGGCTTAAAATAGGTCGTTTCCTCGGCGGAGACAAAGGCGTACGATTTGATTTCTGCCGCACCTTCAAACATTTCACCATTGGAGCCTGGTACACCGTCACCAACACCTCGCACTTTATAGATCCTAATAATCGAGGCTATAAGGATAAAGGTGTCTTCATATCCTTCCCGCTGAGTGCTTTCTCGGACAGGCCGGTGAGAAAGAGGTATCACTATGCTCTTTCACCCTGGACCAGGGATCCGGGACGCACGGTCAGCCAATTCCGCAGGCTCTATCCCTTTGGGAACGAACGGGAAACGATATCGTCCCTGAAAAACTCCATAATGGGGATGCGCCGATGAAACACTGTCTGGTCGTCCTGATAATTTTTTGCCTGAGCGCCTGCAGCGTAAGGTGGTATCACCCTGTTAAAGGAGAAGGTGATTTTGCCAAAGACAAGGCAGAGTGTGAGGTTATGGCCAAAATTATTGGACAAAACGCCTCTCACACCGGCCGACGCATAGAACCTCATGCTTATTACAAGGCTTTACAGAGCTGTCTCTATCAGAAAGGATGGTCCCTCGGCCCGCGGCAGGCCGAAACCGCTGAAGAACGCCCGGCTCCAAGACAATTGGCTGAAAAGGTGAGTGAAAGAACCTTCAAATTTGGGGAAAAAGAAGTTATACTGGTTGAAGGCGCCAAGATAACCAAGCATACGGTCTCCAGTTACGGCCCACTGCTCATGGAGACCCTGGAGTTTGAAGGCCAAATCAACAAGCTGTCCTACGAAGGTCAGATAATATTTCAAGAGGCCTTGGCCGCTTCGAAATTTGACCCGATCCTTTATCCCATCATTGAACCTTTCTTCACTTATACCATAGGAAGATTACCCAACGGCATCCGCTGGCACTCCTTTGCTGGCAAATTGAATAATAAGGATTGGTACGGCGGCCTGGGTAGCTACTTGCATATATCCAAAAAAAAGAGGATCGTTACTACCTTTACAACACTTCTTCCACCACAGATCATTTCACCACCCCCTCGCTGCCGCTTAAGTGAGGCTCAGGTTAAAACCCTGGATAATTTCCTGAGTTTTATACTACCCTGGTTTGAAGACCTTGAAAAACAGAAAAAAAGGCCGCCTTTTTTCAAACGGGAACGTTTCATATTTCAGCTAGCTGATTGAATTGGCAAAAAGCGCGGCAGCTATTCTTCTTTCTTGTTAGGGAGTAGTGTTTACTTCCTTAGCAATAAATTGGAAAAGGATATGACGAATCGAATTCAGTTTCAGGTTAAGATTTTCCCCTGCAACAATTTTTTATCACCGCCACAACACGCTCCAAGTCTTGGTCTGTCAGCGCTGTTCCAGAAGGCAAACATAACCCAAGTTCAAAAAGACGTTCAGAAATCGCACCGCCGCAAATGTGACAATCCCTGAAAACCGGCTGAAGATGCATCGGTTTCCAGATAGGCCGTGATTCGATATTTTCTTCCTCCAGGGCCAAGCGCACTGTTTCCCGATGTGCCCCAAACTCTTCCGGCTTGATCAAGATAACCGTGAGCCACCGATTCGATTTACCATAAGGGGCCTCAGGCATGAATTCAATCCCGGGCAGACCGCTAAGCGCCTGTTTATAATAGCCAAATATTTCCCTTTTACGCCGGACCCGGTCATCTAAAACCTTGAGCTGTCCCAGACCAATGGCGGCCAGGATGTTGCTCATGCGATAGTTGTAACCAATCACTTTGTGTTCATAATGGGAAAAGGGCTCGCGCGCCTGCTGCGAAAAGAAGCGCGCCGAATTAATTAATTTATCGTCGTCAGAAGCGAGCAAGCCTCCGCCGGAAGTGGTAATGATCTTATTGCCATTAAAAGAATAAACAGCGGCCCTTGCTCCCTTGCCAGCGTGCCTGCCTTTATAAGTCGCTCCGACGGCCTCAGCCGCATCAATAATGACCGGAATTTGATAAGGTGCGCAGACCTCAAGAATCCGGTCATAATCAGCGCATTGGCCGTAAAGGTCCGTTATTATAATCGCTTTAGGAACTTTACCAGAACCGGCTCGATCTTCAACCTCTTCAGCTAACAAATCAGGATCCATATTCCAGCTTGACGAATCCGAATCAATAAAAACCGGAATCGCCCCCATAAAGGTTATGGGTGTGATACTGCCGATAAAGGTCAAGGTGGAGGCAAGCACGATATCACCCGGAGCCACGTTTTGACAGCGTAAGGCCAGGTGTATAGCCGCGGTTCCGCTGTTAAGGGCCAGGCAATGCTTTAACTTTGTAAGCTCAGAAAAATCCTCTTCAAAGGCCTCAACCATCGGCCCAAGCGGAGCGATGTAATTGCTGGCAAAGGCCTCCTGCACAAGCTGTAATTCCTGCCCGCTCATGTGTGGGAGGGAGAGAAAGATTCGCCTATTCATTAAAGTCTCCTTCATCTTTGTCATTCAAATTTTTTTACTTTGGCAGGAACACCAAAGGCTATAACATTGGGAGGAATGTCACAATTTACAAAACTGCAGGCTCCAACAATGGCGTTTTCGCCAATCGTCACATTAGGCATCACAACGGTGTGGCTCCCTATCTTGCAATTTTCCTTTAATCTGACTTCACCTCTTTTGTTATCTATTGTAGAAATTGAATAGATAGAACAATGAGATCCAATCTGGACATAATCCTCTATGATGACTCCGTGTAAAGCATTAATATAGGTAAAAGCACCAATATCTGTCTTGTAACCAAGCTGAAATTTATCTATATGATATACAATCCAATTATATTGAGTCAATTTACCATCCTCAATATTCGGATATTTCCAATCTGAAAATCTACTTTCATTCTCCATAACGTCTATCTACTCCCTTTGAATTTTTCGGCAGTAGCATGTCCAGGCTGATTTATCCCTTCTCCTTTAAAAATCTTCCATATTGTCATGGCAATGATTTTAATATCTAGTGAGAAACAGTGGTTCTCAACATACCATAAGTCCAGTTTGAATTTATCCTCCCAGCTAATGGCATTACGCCCATTTACCTGAGCCCAGCCGGTAATGCCTGGCTTGACCTCGTGACGCCGTGCTTGTTCGTGGGTATAACGATCCAGGTATTCCATCAATAATGGGCGCGGACCCACCAGGCTCATGTCGCCTTTCAAAACATTCCAAAGTTCAGGTAGCTCATCTAAAGATGTCGCTCTGAGAAATTTACCTAAAGTAGTCAGGCGTTCATAGTCCGAGAGCAAAAACCCCTCTGAATTTCTT
>JAFDHD010000139.1 GCA_019308995.1 Deltaproteobacteria bacterium
ATAATCCTTGATTTGATAATCAACCGGATAACCTCCCAGGACGGGAGAGCGCCAGTTTTCCGTAAGTGACATCTGATTAAAGGTCAAGGAATATACCGCACCGCTGCTCACGCCGCGCAAGCTGGGCACAATATTGGATATGGCCGACCTTGTACTCCGGGCGATGATTATTTCCTGATGGCCGTCGTCATCCGAATCCGCAGTCAGAATTCGCGGCGGGATGTAATAATAAATCTTGTCTATGGCCCGCTTTATATCGGTGTCTCCCGAAACCGGTTTCAAATATACAACCGACCCGCCGAATTGCTCCTCGCCTTCCCATAAGGCCCGCCCGGTACGAGTCATAATGTGAAGGTATTCACTCTCATCAATGACGGCCAGGCTTTCCTTTTCCTGACCCGAAAAGCGAAGAAGGCCGAAATTAAGGATATTGACCTTTCGGCGTGGCAGGTTCAAGGCTTCCTGCGGCACATAATTTCGGCCCTGCCAGATCATCCTGTAAATCATGCCGTAAAATAATCTCCCTGACGCACCTTCCTGGCCGATAAGTATCGGGCCGGAAGGCAGATTGAGGACCCGAAAATACCACGGCGACTCCTTGAGAATGGGCACCAGGCGGCCGTTGACATATTCGAGCACATAAGATTGGGTCTCATTGTGAATGCGATTGTTGACAAAGATCTCGGCCCGACCGTTGCCATTAACATCAGCTACGTCCAGCGTGATAAAATGATCATTTTTATAGCCTTCGAAAACGGCCAGCCTTCTAAAGCGTCCCTCTTCAAATCGGGCCACAAAGACCTTATTCAGTGAGGAATAAACAATTTCATTCCTGTTATCGCCGTCAACATCCCCGACATCTAAGCCCGTGACCGTGACTGGCAAAGAAGGACTCCTCCAGAAGCCTTTTCCACCGGGGAATGCCGTGGTGGTCCTGAAGATGCCCTGGTCTTTTGAGCGGGTTAACAGAGATTCAGGATGGCGGCGAGAAAGCGGGGGGGGTTCCTTTTTTGCAGTATAAACCGGCTGAGCTGTCCGCTCAAATATTTTATCGTTAATATCCTCGACAAAGGCATTAACCTTAGGGATGATGCCATCAAGATTCTTGGATTGAGTGTGAATAGCCAGGCCCGGCTTTTTTTCGAGCTGGCTGATAATCTTGGCGTCCAGGCTGATACTCTGGCCGACTACAGTTAAAGAACCATAGAGCACGTAATTAGCCCCTGTTTTGAGCCCCAGTTCCCGGGCGATTTGTTCGTTGATTCTACCTTGGACCTGCTCAAAGGCCTGCCGAGCTACGATCCTCTCCAGGATTACAATCCTGCCTTCCCAGGTAAGGCGGGAGCCAATCATGTCCAGAATCCCTTCCTGAATATAAGTCAGGTCCTGGGCGGCATTGATCTTGAAAGGCAGTACCAGGATCTTCAGGGGTCGGTCGGCTGTCAGCCCTGCCTCAGGCGAGGCAAGCGCCGTACAGGCCACCAGCAGAATAATGATGGAAACTCTTGCAAAAATTGTCATCCCTTTCACCTTACGTATGTATGGCAGTCAGCCCTGTTTGTAAAATCATCAAATTTGTCCTGCATTTATACATTTCTGTGCTAACCTGTCAAGGTGTCCTTGTCAGGATGAGCTGACTGGGCCGGAGAAAAAAACATTTTCATGCCGGTGCAGACCGTTTGGGCCGCTTTTTCAACTGCGGCCGAAATAAACAAGAAGCAAGCCCAGGGCCATGGCCATGAACCCAAAGATGCGAAGAGCGGCTTCCGGGGCTTCCAGAAGCTGGCGAAACCAGGATTTAATCTTGTGAGGAAAAGCAAAATAAGGCAAGCCTTCGATAACCAGGACAAGACCCAAAACACAGAGTAGATATTTAAGGTCCATGCAATTAGCCTCGTACGTTGCGGTATGAACCTTCGTCATCATTCGTTAATTGTCAGGCAATGTCAAGCCTCCCTCTTTTCCTTGAACGAAAGGCTTGATCTTTATTAAGGAATTGGGATAATTTTAAATACTAACTGTTTATTTTCAGACCCGCGAGGAGGGGGATGAGTCTGAGTTTTAATATCGCCCGGATCAACCTGGAATCCGTGGCTTACAATCTGGACCAGGTCAGGAAGGCGGCGGGCCCGGGCGTGCGGATCATGGGCGTGGTCAAGGCCGATGCTTATGGCCATGGCCTTCTGCCAGTGGCTAAATGTCTGGTGCAGTCCGGTGTGGATGCCTTGGGCGTGATGGACCTTCATGAGGCGCTCACCCTCCGTGATAATGGTCTGGACCTGCCTGTCTTTATTCTGGCCGGGTTCGAGGCCGGTCACTCGGAAGAGATCGTGAGGAGGGGGCTGACCCCCTTTGTCTATGATTTAGGCCTGGCCTATGAACTAAACCAGGCGGCCCGGAAACACGGCCGGAAGGTCCAGATTCACCTCAAGCTTGACACGGGCATGAACCGTCTCGGCGCTCCTTTGGGCGAGGCTGAAAAATTTTTAGAAGCGATTCGAGACCTTGAACACCTTGAAGTCATGGGTTTGGCCTCCCATTTTTCAGAGGCGGACCTTAAGGAGAGCGAGTTCACTTTTCAGCAGTTGGAACAATTTGGCCGGATCATAAAGACCGCCCTCAGGATGGGGTATCGCCTCAGCGCCAACAATATAGCCAACAGTGCTGCCGTCTTGAGCCTGCCGCAGTCCTTTTATGACCTGATTCGTCCGGGGTTGGTGCTTTATGGAGCCGCGCCGGCGGAGCATCTGGCCCGAGAGGTTGATCTCAGACCGGTGATGACTTTTATCAGTCAGGTCATCCAGGTAAAACGGATCGGGCCGGGCTCTCCTGTGAGCTATGGCCGCACATGGGCGGCCGAGCGCAAGACCGTCCTGGCTACCATTCCCGTGGGTTACGCCCACGGTTACGGCCGAGGGCTTTCCAACGGCGGCTACGTTTTGATTCGGGGAAGGCAGGCCCCGGTGCGCGGTGTTGTCTGCATGAACCTAACCATGGTTGACGTGACAGATATCCCCGGCGTCGAGGTCGGAGACGAGGTCGTCCTGCTTGGGACTCAAGACGGTGAAATTATCTCGGCTCCAAGCCTGGCCAGGATGCTGGGCACGATCTCTTATGAAATATTTTGCACCATCGGCGGCCTCAATCACCGCCAGTATGTGTACCAAGCAAGCGATGAAGGAGAGATATCTTGACTGAAGAAAAAACCATCTGCGCGGTCTGTGCCTGGCGCAAAGACTGCCTGAAGAGATACAAATATGAGTCCTCGATCAAGCTTCGCTGCCCGGACTTCACCAGGGACGTGACCATACCTAAAAAAGAGAAAGAAAATCCATGAAGCGCATTTTGACCGAAACTATCAGGGCGGCCGTAGCCCAGGCCCGCGCCAGCGGAGAGCTGTCCAGCCAGGAGGAGCTGGTCGGTTTAACCATTGAGGTGCCGCGGCTAGCCAGTCACGGCGACTGGGCGACCAATGCGGCCATGATCATGGCTGACATGGAGAAGAGGCCGCCCCGGGAACTGGCCGAGACCATTATAAAATACATCGAAGATGAGCATGGATACCTGAACCGAATCGAGATCGCCGGGCCTGGATTCATCAACTTTGCCTTGTCAGAGAAATGGTGGCGTCATGTCCTGAGGGAAATTCATCGGTTAGGCGCAGATTACGGCCGGCTTGACATGGGCCGGGGTCAGAGGGTTTTAATCGAGTTCGTTTCAACCAACCCCACCGGCCCCTTGCACGTGGGTCACGGCCGGGGAGCGGCCGTGGGGGACGCCCTGGCCCGCGTTCTTTCCATGGCCGGATATGAGGTCAGCCGGGAATATTACGTCAATGACACCGGCAACCAGGCGCGGACTTTAGGCCGGTCCGTCCTGTACCGCTACCTGGAACTATTCGGTCGGGAGGTTAATTTTACAGACGACCTTTATCAAGGCGGTTACATCCGGGGCCTGGCAGCTGAGATGAAGCACAGGCATCAAGACCGCTTCCTGGATCTGCCAGAAGAGGAGGCCGTGGAAGCGATCTACTCCTGGGCTGTCGAGCGTATCCTGGAAGGCATCAAGCAAGACCTGGCCTCTTTTAATGTTTTTTTTGATCATTATTTTTCCGAGAAAAGCCTGGTGGAGCAAGGCAAGGTGGATCAGACCCTGGAGGAGTTAAAGGCTCGGGGTCATATTTATGAAAAGGACGGGGCGATCTGGTTCAGGTCCACCAGCTTTGGCGACGACAAGGACCGGCCGGTGATTAAAAGTAACGGTGAAACCACCTATATTACTCCGGACCTGGTTTACCACCGTGACAAGTACCTCCGGGGATATGACCGCATGATTGACGTCCTGGGCGCGGACCATCACGGATATGTGCCTCGGCTGATGGCCGGGGTCGAGGCCATGGGATTTGATCGGTCCAGGCTGAATGTGCTTCTGGTTCAGATGGTCAACTGGCTCCGAGGCGGAACCCCGGTGTCCATGTCCACCCGGGCCGGGGAATATGTCACGGTGCGAGAGGTTCTGGACGAGATCGGGTCGGATGCGGCTAGATTCATTTTCCTGACCAGACGCCCGGAAAGCCGGCTGGACTTCGACCTGGAGGTGGCCAAAAACCAGTCTAACGAAAATCCGGTTTATTATGTCCAGTATGCTCATGCCCGTATCGCCAGTGTATTCAGGACGGCTCTAAAAGAGGGGCTGGAGCTGCCTGGGCCTGAAGAGGCCGACCTTTCTCTTTTGACTCAGGAGGAAGAACTGACCCTGACCAAACACCTGGCAGCCTTTCCCGACCTGATTGAAGGCGCGGTCGTGAACCTGGAACCCCACCGCTTGACCCATTACCTGACAGACCTGGCCGGGTTATTTCACCCTTACTACAACCGCCATCGCTTTATCAGCCATGATCTTGAACTGTCCCGGGCTCGCCTCCTTCTGGCCAAATGTACGCAGCAGGTTGTGGCCAGCGGGTTAGAGCTGCTGGGCGTCAACGCCCCGGAGAGCATGTGAAAGAGGAAGATCACTCAGCAGGCAGTCAAATGCGCCCCTCGCCCGGGGGGGATGAGCCGAGTGCGAAGCATCGCCTTTCAACTTCAGCCCAGGAAAAAAAACCGTTAAAAAAGAGGCTTGGGACCGAACCTCCCTCTAAACAACTGGTCCTGTCCCGCCGCTCGACTATTCTCTGGGGTCTGTTTCTATGTGTTTTCATGGTCTGGATCTTTACCCTCGGCGTCCTGGTCGGTCGGGGCTTCATGTTTCAGAACGAGAAGTTAAAAAAACTGGAGGAACGCATGGGTCAGCTTGCCACCGGGGATGTGCCCGCGGTCACCGTGGAGGAAGGTTCCAAAGAAAGCGCCGCATCTCAACCCGCACTCACTTTTTACAAGTCACTGGTGGAAGGAAGATTTAAAACTGACCTCGAAACGATAAAAAAAAGAAAACCCGCCTCACCTCCGGTTCAACCACAAATGAGGTCCTCGAACAGGGCTATCTCCAAAGCTTCTCCTGGCCCTTCCCCTAAAAAAGCATCAGCCAGGGCTTCTTCCCCGCCACCTGAACCGACTGTCAAGCCTGAGGTGCAGA
This sequence comes from Deltaproteobacteria bacterium, assembly GCA_019308995.1. NCBI lineage: Bacteria > Pseudomonadati > Myxococcota > Myxococcia > Deltaproteobacteria bacterium. Next base: position 5,575 of record JAFDHD010000139.1, read on the forward strand.
CCGTGCCTCAGGGGATCTCCCAGGCCCTTCCACCGGAACGTGATCGCGGAGAGAACTTCACCATCCAGGTAGCAGCCGTCGGGGACCTGGATCAGGCCAGGAAATTCGTCAACCAGCTCAGGGAAAAGGGTTACCCCGCTTATTTTTACCATGTCCAGCATCAGACCCGGCTTTATTTCCGCATCCGCGTCGGTCATTATAAGGACCGGGCCGAGGCTGAAGCCGTGCTGGCCAGGCTGAGAGAGTTCGGTCGGCAGGATATGTTTATTTCCCGGCTGGTTGACTAGAGAATACTAAAAACATTTTGTGTTCAATACGAGATGAAAAAGTAAAGCCGTAAAAAAAAGGAAAGCCATGAATAACAAACCGAATATCATCCTTCTGATTACCCATGACACCGGAGAGCACATTTCACCATATGGAATCACGACAGTAGATACTCCAAACTGTGAACGGTTGGCCAGGGAGGCGGTGCTTTTTGAAAACAGCTTTTGCACTGCACCCCAGTGCAGCCCCAGCCGCGCCTCCCTGGTGACCGGGCGTTTCCCTCACACCAATGGAGTAATGGGGCTTAGCCACGCCGATCTGGCCTGGGCCTTCCATGAAGATGAAAAACCGGCGGCCAAGTTGCTGGCCTCGGCTGGCTATGACACGTGGCTGCTCGGAATGCAGCATGAAACGCGCGACCCAAACACCTTGGGGTTTGACGTGGTTGACCTCGGTTTCAGTATCCTCGATCTCCCCGAGCACATGGAACCGCTGCTCATCGGCCGCGACAGAACAAAACCACTTTACTGTCAGATCGGCTGCTTTGAAACGCACCAACCGTGGGACTGGGAGGGTACCAGGCCGGATTCCTCCAAAGGAATTACCGTGCCGCCATATTTACCCGATACAGAGGAGATTCGCCAGGAGCTTGCCAAGTTTCAAGGCAACGTCAAACGTTTCGATCAGGGGCTTGGACAACTGCTCGACCTTCTGGAAAAACACGGTTTTGTGGATAATACAATCCTGATGGTCACAACGGATCACGGTGTCTCAGTTCCTTTAGCCAAGGCCACTCTGTACGATCCTGGCATTAAGACGATGCTGTTTATGCGCTATCCCAAGGGCGGCTGGCCGGCCGGTCTGAGGTTGAGTGAGATGATCAGTAACGTGGATATACTTCCAACCTTACTAGAGGCCTGCCAGATTGACGTTCCCGACAATATCCATGGCCGCAGTTTTCTGGGGTTATTGACCGGCCGCGACTACGAGCCGAACAGGTATATCTTTTCTGAAAAAACATTCCATACGCGTTATGATCCCATGCGTTCGATCAGGACAAACAGGTTTAAATATATTCAATATTTTGAAAAGTCCAGCTTGATCGAGATACCCGCGGCCTGCGTTACCTGGAAAGGTGTCAGGATCATGCGTCGTCATTGGTGTGAGCTTTTTGACCTGGAAAAAGATCCAAACGAGACAAAGAATCTCGCTCAAGACCCTGAATACGAAGCCACTTTAGTTGAGCTGCGGCAGCGTCTGGCCAGGTGGATGAAGGAAACGAACGACCCGCTTCTGGACGGACCAGTGGCCAGCCCTTTCTACTATCGGTCTATGCAGAGGCTGAAGGATGCCCTGTAAAGCAACGTCCCCCTTGCGTTCATTGCCAGGGTCTAAAAAAAATACGTCACGAATCAATCCCGAATGAATGGGATAGTAAAACACCTGCACTAAAAAAATAGGAGGGAGCTTTGATTACTCGCCTTTTGTACCGGAAGTTCACCCCGATCAAATTGAATAAAGCTAATAATAACGGGTAATTAGTGCCGAAATGGCCTGATAATTGTAGGCATGTAATAAATGATTACATCACACAATAAGCT
>JAFDHD010000140.1 GCA_019308995.1 Deltaproteobacteria bacterium
GGAAGTTCTGAGTCGCGAATTGAGCGTGGAGATTTATCGTTTGGAGAAGTGGCGCAAAAAGGCGCTGGCTGCTTTATCAAGCGGTTTGAAAGAGAGGGGCGGAGATCTTGTTCAAGCCGAACTGGATGCGGCGATGAAGCGGATCGGCGAGGGATTCATCGCCGCAAACGGCCCCGACGGCCTTTGCCGGGGATGATGCTGCACCAGGACGGATCAAGCCATGAATGGGTTCCAGGGAAAATCTGGGACTTGATCGTGACCATGGATGACGCCACCAGCGTCATTTATTCCGCCTTTTTCGTAGCAAAGGAAGGGACGATGAGTTCTTTCCTGGGCCTGGGGGAAATCATCCGGGAACAGGGCTTGTTCAGCTCCTTATACGCCGACCGAGCTTCCTACTACTGGCACACTCCCCAGGCTGGCGGTCAGGTGGACCGGACCAGACCGACCCAGGTCGGTCGAGCCCTTATACAGTTAGGCATCGAATTGATCCCGGCCTACTCTCCGGAAGCCCGAGGACGTTCAGAACGGATGTTTGAGACCCTGCAAAATCGCCTGCCCCAAGAGTTGCGCCTCCACAGTATTACCGACATGGAAGAGGCCAACCACTTTTTAAAAGCCGAATACTTGCCCGAGCATAATCGTCGTTTCGCCGTCCGGCGACAGAGGAAGGCAGCGCTTTCGTCCCCTGGGTAGGGGGTCGATTGGAGGATATTCTGAGCGTGCAGGAAGAACGAACGGTCAGTAACGATAATACCGTGCGTTATAAGGGACTTGTCCTGCAAATCCCGCCGGACAAACATCGATACCATTACGTAAAGACCAGGGTGCGTCTCCATGAATATCCAGACGGAACTTATGCCGTCTTCCATGGCCCCCGTAAGCTGGCTCAATATAGTGATCAGGGACAAATAGTAAATGGCCAACAAGAGGCCCCGCCCGGTGTCATGCCACTTGCAGCGCGACACTAATTGAAGGTGTCGCTTACAAGTGTCTCGCTAATGGGCTCCTTCGATTTATCGGTCAATTGATGTGCTACATAAACCGTGATAATCACTGAAGAGAGAAGTTCCTGGTCGCCTTGTGAACTCACCCCCAATGGTTGTTTGTTAACCTTGAAACATTCTCGGTTTGCTGGACAAACAAAACCCCGTGGGTAAATCCCAAGGGGTTTTGGTCGGTTATCTCTTTGTTAAGTTGTTAAGCTGATAGTTCTTGTAATTAATCACACCTCAAGCCAGGAGTCACTGAACAGGGTGTGGCCCAGGATGACCCTGGCCGTTTTGACATAGTCCACGGCCTCTTTTTCCATGGCTGCATAATCATACTCCTGTCTGTCCATGACCCCGTAAACCAGGTCCACGATGTCCTGACGCTCGCCGCGGCAGATGGACATGATCTGATCGTCAAAGCCGTCAACGATACAGGAATACATGCCATTACGCTGAAGCATGATCATGAAAGTCTGGTTGATGATGGGCCGCAGATCGTCTGGCACACCATTGGAAATGTTGGACAGGCCGCAGGTGGAGAGGCAACCCGGACCTTCCGGATCAATGGCCGCCACGATGTCAGGCAGCATCTGCATAAAGGTCAGGGTGCTCACGAGCTGTTCCTGCTGGATGTTCACCGGTGTGATAATGGGATCAACCCAGATATCCTGCATGGGCACGCCTTCAGAGATGGCAGCAAAAATGAGCTCCGTGGCCAGGTTGGCTCGCTCGTTTTCATCCCTGGGTAGGCCTTCCGGCCCCCACAGGAGTGCGATCATGTTCGACCCGGCTTCCTTGCACATGGGAATCATCTCGGTGTAACGCTCGGACCGGGCCATGATGGAGTTGATGATCGGCTTCTGCTTGCAAACCTTGAGACCGGCCCGAATAGCTATGATGTTCGATGTGTCAAGGGACAGCGGCGTGTCAGTCACCTCCTGGACCGTTTCCACGACCCAGGTTATGAGTTCATCTCCCTGCTTCCGCGCCGGGCCGAGGTTGATATCAATGTAATCAACCTCTTTCGCGGTCAGTTGTTCGGCCATCTCCTGAATTGGTTTCGGATCTCTTTCTTTGAAGGCCCGGCCAATTCGCGTGTTTATAACGTTGAGGTTCTCGCCGATGGTTTTCATAAAGCTGTTATCAGGCATTTTTTCACTCCTTAAAGAAATGCTTAGGGTTATCCAAGCTTATATTCCTTAAGAAACTTGGAGATATGAGCGGCTTCACGCGGCCCGATGGTGACGTTCCATCCAGGCAGCTCCTCCTCGAGGTCACCGAGGATGGAGGCGGCATATCCGGGAATAACCAGGTTCTGGTGACTGATCTTGTCCGCAAGGTCGCTCTTTTTGATGAACATGCCCACGGCGTCGCCGACAAATTTACCTGCCGCCCAGGCGGTCAGGACAGATAGACCTTCAGTATCCATGATGGCCAGCCAGGTCGGAACGCGGCTGGCCTCGATCTCTCCGGAAACGATAAAGTAAGTCAGGGAGAAGTTCGAGGTCACCAGGAGCGGGGAGTTTTTATCCGGGCCGTTGATTTCATAAATGCCTTGGGTCACCGTCATAGGCCTCTGCGGATCGGTGAAGATATTGAGCCGTTCGAGCAGAAGCGGGAAGACAACGGAGCCTTCAAAATCGGATAAAACAACCAGGCCGGCGTACTTGGCAATAAGCCCGGCGCTGATCGCCGTCTGCATGGCCAGACTGTCTGTCATTTCGCAGGGGAAGGTGATGGTCGGGAAGCCCAGGGACTTGTCCTGACTAAGCAGCGCGGCCCGACGAATGGCCACCGAGTCCTCGAAGGACTGCTTGACGGTCCGAGCCCCGCTGTCCAACACCAGGTCTTTCAGTCCCATTTCGGTCAGCCTGGTGGTCAGCGGTAGCAGGCCTTCAATATTTTCAGCCTTGACCGCCAGCGGGCAGTCGGCCGACTCGGCCACCTTGGCCATCTCCTCGACATTATCCGCCGTGGCAGCATATATCAGCGGGTTGGCGTCTCCAACAGCATCCAGGGCTTTTTTCATGACACCAGCGTCCTCACTCATCAAAATGAGGCTTAAATCACTCTTGTCCATGATGAGCTTGGCCGCCTGGGCAAACCTGGCGCCATCACCATTTACAGCTTTCAGGGCTATCATTTCCGGCCGTAAGTTCAAACCGACCCGTTCATACTGGTAGGCCATGTAGCGCTGGCATTTCTCTTCAATGGCGGCCGGGTCTGTATCGTCAGTGACCAGGGCCGCGATGCCAGTCGGACTAAAGAATGTCTTTTCGTGCCGAAAAAGAACCGTCTCCCCTCCCATCTTGAGGGCCGTATCGCCGTAACCTATGGTCAGCGGCCGAATCGGCGGGGCTGAGGCCTCTGCCAGCAAGGCCCTGGATTCTTCAGAAACATAAGGGCAGGCGTCCAGATCGGCCTTGCCCGCAGCCAGATTCATGGCAAAAGCAAGACAGGTCGGAACACCGCATTCCTTGCAGTTGGTCTTGGGCAGCAGTTTAAAAATCTCTATTCCAGTAAGAGCCATTCTGTACTCCTTGTTAAAGGGTTTGAATACGGCCCCCGGTCAATGACCGGAGGCCGTATCGAGGTTAGCCGATCAGCCCACAATGGGGTCCATGTTCAGGGCTGGATGCTCTTTTTCCTCGAGGAAAGACATAATCTCTTCCTCGGTGATGCCGACGGTTTCGTCGGCGATACGGTCGAGCAGATCCGAACATCCCAGTTCATCGCCTCTCCTGATAATACCTTCCTTCAGTTCCTCTTTAAGAGACTTGGGCATCCAGACCATGCGCAGCAGGCCGCCGTCACCCAGGATAAATTTCCTCTGGGTGGTATTATACTTGCCATGGCCTACAAAGCCGGGTGTGGATTGCCCGCCGCCGATGGTGCCTGCCAGGGTGCTGAACTTCATGCCGCAAGGGGTCTCGCCGGTGTAATCCCGGTGGACCGTCATAACGCCGTTGCATGCGGGCAGCACCGCGGCGATGCACTCGCAGCACCCGCAGGTTGTCATGGGGTCATGGACGATGCTGTAGAAGTTATAGTGGTCAATGGCCTGGCGGGAGGCCTGGAAAACGAAATCGTTGACGCCTTTCCACTGGCCTAACTTGGGGTCTATTATTTCGCCCTTCTCTACGGGCTGATTGGGTCCGGTGGGATTGATCTCGTAAGAGGCCTTACAATCCATCCAGTTGTAAGCCCCGCAGAGACCGGTCCGTTCCGGGCTGATCACACAGACATGGTTGGGGGCGAAACTCTGACAGAGCGTGCAGGAGTAATAGATCTCAGTCGTTTCGTCGGTCATGCCTTCCACACGGGCGTCGCGGGCATGGTAAATATCCTGAGCCTTGGCCACGATCTCGCCAACCTTGTCTTTCTCGGTGTAGAGGGTGATCTGGACCTTGTCAAAAACCGTACCGAAATCCTGGTGGAACTTGGCGTGAAGGATGGTTCCGATATGCTTGAGGGTAAAGCCCTTTTCCACGGCCTGCTCGCCGATGCGAATCCAGGAGATATCCCTCTGCCCGATATGCATGACGCCTTGGGCGTAGTTGATCAGATGGTGGATCTGTCGTTCCAGGATGGGTTCGAAGTCTTCCTGGAATTTCCGGCCGGCCACCTGCACGGTGATGGCCAGCGGCAGCCGGTCTCCTTTTTTCATATCCGGTATATCAGGGCCGATCAGCTCGACCTGACCATCCTCGACATCACCCATCTCGGCCATTTGCACCAGCTCGACGCACTGGGACCGGCCGCCGCCGATCTCCAGATAGAGGTCGTCCTTACGAATGCGCTCGCCTTCAAAGGCCGGGCCGTAGGACAGGGGGACATCAATCGAGGAAACGGTCGTTTTCAATCCCCGGACCTCAACCGACTTGGTAACGATTTCATCATGAATAACATTGGCGACCACGTGCTCGTAAGTGCAGACCCCGGTAGGCAAAACCTCGGGGATGTCCGTGTCGGCGATGGTGGGGAAGCCCCAGTTGATGGCGCCGGCCGCATTGGCCGCCCACTCTGCATTGACCTCGCCCAGGGCGTTGACAAAAGCGAAGACGCGATCTTTATTATACATGAGGTTGCCTTTATAATCACCCGGCTTGATCCCGCCAAAGGACATGGCCACGCGGTTGGCGAAACCAAGGGCGAACACCGCCGCGGATATGTCCGGGCCGAAAGGAACCAGGCGCGTGTTCCACCCGATCTGGACCCCGGCCTCGATCAACTGCTGGGCAAAGGTCGTGCCGCCCTGATTGGCGGCCATAAAGACATAAAGGTTGCGTTTCTGGTATTCCTCGGCGATCTGTTTGGCGATCTCCGGCGAAGGCGCCGCGCCGACGATGGCTGCAAAACCAGGAGCCGTGCCGTCCACGAACTCAATGCCGCGTTTCCTGAAGATCGTGTCCTCGGCCGCGCCAAGCCAGATCTTACCGTTATCCAGGTCCACCTCCTCGCTGACCAGATAGAAATTCGGGTCCTCGACGTAACGGAAGGCCTCCACCAGCTCTTCCGCAAAAATGGCCGCCATGCCGGCATCCAGAAGCGGCCCCAGATAAGGCAGGTGATTGCGGCCTTTGATATGAGGCGGCAGAAGCCCCCGGGCCACCTCCAAAGGCTTGGCCGCATCGGCCAGGGTCTTGACCGGAATGCCCAAAAGGGAATAGATAATAGGCAGGTAGTAGGCCGTGTTGGGGAACTCAAGTTTCTGGTCCGATCCGTACTTCTCGAGCATCTGGCTATACATGCCTTCAGCTTTTTGAACAATATTATACCCGCCCTGAATGGCGGCGAACGCTACTAATTTCGACACTTGCTTGTCCTCCTTCTTGGAAGATATATCTTGTTAAACCGCTTCCAGTTTCTGGCGGTCGGCCATATCCATAAGAACACGTTCGCGGGCCTTATCAATACCCAAGGCCTTGCGTTTCTTGTCAATGTGGGCGATCATCTTGGCCGCGTGTTCATAGGGGTCCTCGACCAGGTCCCACATGCCTCCGTAAAGGTCTTCCAGCTCATTAAAGAGGTGGTTCTGAAAGGCCGGAGCGCCGGTCACGGGCAGAGTCACTCCAAAGACGGTATAGACGCCCGAGACCACGAAATAATGCCCAATGCTGATGGCCTTTTCACTCATCCACTCCGGCGCGCTCCCCGCGGCGGGCAGGTCCGAGATATCCTTGCCCAGGCCGCCGGCCTTGACCACCTCGGTCGCGGCCATGAGGATGCGGGAGTTATCCACGCAGGAACCCATGTGCAGGACCGGCGGGATGCCCACGGTCTCGCACACCTCGGCCAGGCCGGGTCCGCAGTAAACCGCGGCCGCCTCAGGCGTAAGCAGCCCGGCCTTGCCGCAGGCTATGGCGTTACAGCCGGTGGTCAAAACGATAACGTCGTTCTTGATCAGTTCCTTGACCACTATCAGGTGATCGGAGTCATAACTGGTCCGGGCGTTGTTGCAGCCAACCACACCGCCAATGCCCCGGATGCGGCCGTTGATGATGTTATCGTTAAGGGGGGTGTAGGAACCGCGGAAGGTGCCGCCCAGATGATAATTAATGGCTTCGTAAGAAAACCCGGCGACCATGTTTTCCTTTTCCTCGGGGATCATGATCTCGCTTCGACGGTTCGGAAAGTTGTCAATAGCCGTTTTAACGATCCGCCGGCCGTCTTCCATGGCGTGGTGTTCGTCAAATTCGATATGGATCGTATGGCCGGAAGCAATCTTGGCCCTCGGGTTGGTGGTGATGATCTTGGTATGGAAGCAATCCGCCACGTTGGCGATGTTCTCCATGATGCACTGCACGTCCACCACCATGGCGTCCACCGCGCCGGTGATGATGGCCAGCTCCTGCTGGAGAAAATTACCGGCGATGGGCAGACCGTGCCGCATCAGGATCTCATTGGCCGTGCAGCACATGCCGGCCAGGATGATGCCGTTAGCGCCTTTGGACTTGGCATACTCTACCATCTCGGGATCCTGCGCCGCGGCTACGATCATTTCGGAAAGCAGCGGCTCATGCCCGTGAACGATGATGTTCACCTTGTCTGCTTCGAGAACGCCCAGGTTTATCTGGCCGGCAACCGGGTAGGGAGTGCCGAACAAGATGTCCTGGAGATCAGTGGCAATCATCGAGCCCCCCCAGCCATCCGCTATGGCGGCCCGGCTACATTGAGAGAGAATGTTCTCGTAATCCTGATCCACGCCGATATGGGTCCGATGCATGATTTCCACGATCTCGCGGTCAATACCGCGCGGCACCACCCCCAGCTTTTTC
>JAFDHD010000141.1 GCA_019308995.1 Deltaproteobacteria bacterium
GCTGCTGCTTGTTGCGCTTCTAAGGCAGAAAAGTTGGGGAAATCAATAGGTTGCAGGGATCAGTTGACGGATTCGACACTCTTGACTTCAGGGACCTCCATCTTGAGGACCCTTTCGATACCATGTTTAAGCGTCATCTGGGCCATGGGACAGCCCGCGCAGGCGCCGGTCAGTTTGACATGAACCACACCGTTCTCATCCACATCAACCAGTTCCACGTTCCCGCCGTCGGCCACAAGCTGCGGGCGAATTTTATTTAAGATTGATTCAACTTTTTCTTTCATCTTAATACCTCCTGGACTAACCTGACTAAGTATCTTATCATAAGTTAAATCCGATCGCCAAGAAAAGCAAGCCCTGGGGACTAAACTCTCTGATTAAGCATCTTTATCAAGCCAAAAGGCCCGGGATCGAAGCCAAAGACCTCCTGCCAGACCCGGGAATTCTCCATGCACAGATAAATACACGCCTCAGGCGCGGCCGCCTTGATCTCAGACACAAGGCGCCGGTACATCTCCACCCTCAGGGGCCGAAAATACCGCATCTTCCCGTCAGGGGCAGGGATGAACTCGTCATACATGATGCGGCTCTTAGGGTAACGACGAGCCACAATCCGTTTCAGTGATGGTAAAAAGCGAAACCCGCCCAGGCTGATCCAGGCCACACTCTCGGGTGGCACGGCTGAAAAAATATCGGCCACGGCCCGGGCATACCCTTCCTTCCAGCCTGCATGTCTGATGAGCGGGTCGAAATGAAATCCGACCCGGTACCCCTCCTCAACCATCCGCTTTGCCGCAGTGATTCTCCGCTTCAAGGGGACAGCCCCTGATTCCTCAGATGCAGCCACGGCCGGGGCATTGACCGAAAAAGAGACGATACTCCGACCTCCATGGTTCAAACCGCAAAGTGAATCAACATTATCGGTCTTGGTCTTAAGTTCCAAGAGAACGTCTTTATGACCTGCAAACAGGGTCACCAGACGAGCGGCCAGCCCGGTCAGGTCCTCAAGCAGGAGGCTGTCGGTAAATTCACCGGTGCAAAAGCGCCGGGGTCGCGGTCCATCTGAACTCAAAACTCGCTCCAGCTCCCGCAGGCCTTGATCAAAGTTACTGAACACAACCAGGGCCTGGGTGTCAAGGTAACTCTGAAGGATGCAGTAGGTACAGTTGAGGTTACACCCTAAGCCCAGGTGGATGATCATGAGTCCGCAGCAGATGTAGCCCCTGGTGCCAGGACAGGGTTTAACAAACGCGCCTCTGTGTTCGGCCAGAATCAAAGTCTCTCCATCATAGTTCGCATAATGAGCCGGTTTGATCGAAGGCACGATCTGGACCAGAGGCAGGCGTTTCATCAAGGATTCGGCCAGGGGCGTGCGGGCTGAAGCCTCCTCGACCACTAAACTCCGGGGCGCTGAAGAGGGACGCTTCATCAGCCCAGTTCCAGAAGAGCCGCCATCTCCGGGCTGGCAGCGATTTCACTTAAGTGATCCAGGCCGTTCATGAGATCGTCGAGATTGATAAAGGATAGATTAAAGGAAAACGCCAGCCCTTCAAACCACGGCGAAGTTTGAAGGCCAATGCCAGCCGGCAGCCTGAGCCTGGCCGTCAACCTGGCCTGTTTTTCTTGAGCCTGGCTTAGCTCAGGGTATCGCCAGGCGTGGATAATTTCTTGAGCCTTTTTTCCTTTATCCGGTCGGCTCAAATTTTCAGCCTCAATGACGGCCTGAAGCGCTTTATCGCTTAAGACCTCACCCACGGATCTCCCGTCCCGTTGACTGATCTCATGGAGCCAGGTTACGATCTGCCGCCGTTTGTTTCGGTTTGGTTTAAACTGATCGAGCAAGTCAAGAAGCGCTGACCGGTCAACTGGGTCCAGGGCGAGCAGAAGCTCACCTGTCTCAGGGTCCAGGCTTCCCTCAGCCAAAGCGGTCAAGCCCTGGGAGCCTAACTGCACAAGTCCCAGGAAGCGTTCCAGAAATTCACGCCTTGGAGGCAGACCCAGACGAGGCAGAAAATGAACGATTAGTTCCTCTGAAGGAAAAAAGGAGGCCAAATGATTCAGGGCCAGGGCTTTTTCCGCATCGTTAAACACCCTGTGACCGAGGTTTTCCTCCAAAGCCAGAACCAGCATCTGCTTAAGTGAATATTCATCAGGCAGAATAAGAGCGAAGAATTCCTCCTGCCCCAGTTCGCGCAGGGCCTGACGTCGGCGATGGCCGCATATTAGCCTGAAGCGGCCTTGATGCGGTTTAACCACCAGGGGCGAAACCAGGCCGACGCGACTTATCGAGGTTTTGAGCGGTTTGAGATCAAAACCCCAGCTCAGGAGAAACAGAACCTCCTCCTCGATCTGATCGTCAGTTACCCTGTCATAAATAGCTGCGCGCATAGTTTGTCACCCTCTCCGGCTCTTATACCCGGCTGCGGCCGGACGTTACGAGAAACAGTCTAACCATGATTTGGGTCCATCAACTATAGATAATGGTCGGAATCAGTCCCCCCACCAGCCAGAAGAGAAGGCTGTACAGATAAAAACCGACCCCCATGATCATGGTAGCCATGGTGCAAAAGATGAGTTCTCCGTCTAAAGCGCGATACATGTTTGCCATGGCCACAACCCAGTCACGCCGAAAAGGGCTGATCAAGGTGAAAACCAAGGTATGAAGGGGGCATAACATATAAATAATCCAGGCCTCTTTAAGAAACCAGTAAGACCTGAAAAGGTCAAACTCATAAATAATAACAAAAAATGCACTCACATAAATGAGATACCCCAGATGCCAGACCAGGAATCGGTAAAGATTATGTCTTTCGTTGGGCAGGAGGTCGAACAGCTTCATGATGAAAAAAGGGCTCCTCACACCGAAATGGATCTCATATGATAAAAGGTCAATCGTTCACAGGCTTCACGGCCATCTGCAGTACACCTGGCGCGAGCGAGTATGAGTTCTGAACTGTTTCCGAGCTGCCTCTGATATGTTAGTGACAGTCTTTCTTGCCCGTGAGGTACCGATTTGAGCCAGTTTTAAAGTCTACGCCGAATCCGAGGCTAGGGTCAATACTTATTTATTTCTATTAGTTACTTGTCCAGCTGTCTCAAGTATCCAAGCATTCACCTGGCAACTCGAGGGAACCGGAAAGAGAGAAACCATGGCGGCCATTTAACAGAAATCCGGCCAGACCGCCCCATTTAAAGCGCTCGTAAAAATCTTCTCTGTTTCTGTGATAACGACCGTCATAAACTTCTTGCCTCTTACCCTGGATTTCAATGCCTGTAAGGCCTTTTTTTCTAATATAAACAGGGCGAGACTGCCTTGACAACGGCCTATCCCGTGTTTAGAGTTAGCATAACACGCAATGACTTACAGGGTGTTGGCGGAAAAAGATGAGACAGCTATTAAATGAAAGAGCCAAGAACATACTTCATGCCGTCATCCAAAGTTATATCAGAACCGCTGAGCCGGTGGGATCGCGCACCGTCGCCAAGGAGTATGATTTAGACCTCTCCCCGGCGACAATTCGAAACGTAATGGCCGATCTGGATGAGATGGGGTACCTGAATCAGCCTCATACCTCAGCCGGCCGTATCCCTACAGACATGGGTTTGAGGTATTATGTTGATTCAATTCTGGAAATCAATCCGATTTCCGATCACGCCATGAAGGCTATCAATAAGGAATTCTCAGGGTCCGACCTGAGCACCGAACAGCTTATTAAAAAGGCCTCAAGAACCCTCTCCATGGTCTCTCAACATATTAGCCTGGTCCTGGCGCCTCGCTTTTCCTATCAAGAGCTCAAGCAGATTGAATTTATCCAGTTGCGTGACAACCTGGTCCTGGCCATTCTGGTAAGTCGTTCCGGTGTGGTTCAAAACCGGATCATCGAACTCGAGGAGGAGTTGACCCAAGAAGAACTGGACAGATTTAATCGCTACCTGAACGATGTTCTTGAAGGATTGACTATTAGAGAAATCAAAAACCGCATTATCAGGGAGCTGCAAAAAGAAAAAATCAAGTTCGATGCGATGCTTTTTCGGGCCCTTAAACTGAGCCGCCAGGTCTTTACCCAGGAAACGGTCGAAGATAACCTCTTCATCGAAGGTCAAGGACATATTTTAGATCATCCAGAGTTTTCAGATATAGAGGCCATGAAGAGTATCTTTGAGGCCTTTGAGGAGAAAAAGCTCCTGGTCAGGCTCCTGGACAGGGCCATGTACGCCTCGGGAGTCCAGATCTTCATCGGCTCGGAAAACGAACTGACTGATATGCAAGGCTGGACCGTGGTCACCTCTGCTTATTCCCGTATGTCCACCCCTATCGGAAGCTTAGGTGTTCTCGGGCCAACCAGGTTGAATTACTCTCAGATCATTCCTATTGTGGAATACACCGCCCAGCAGCTTGGTCGAGCCCTGGAGTCAATAAATTAACTGTATGGAGACGAAAAAAGCCTTAAAAATGAGTGACACAAGGAAACAAGATACTTTATCTGAAGACGAACAGAAGGCTGCCGCCGAATCTGACGCTCAACCTGCCAGCCCTGCCCCGGATTTAAGCGCTGAACCACCATCCGATGGTCTGCCACAGGAGGTAAACTGGGAGGAGGAAGCCAAAAAATTCCAGGACCTTTACATTCGAGCCACGGCCGAACAGGAAAATCTGAAAAAACGCCTGGAAAGGGAAAAGGATGAAACCGTTAAGTTCGCCAACGAGAATTTCATCAAGGAACTCCTTCCCATTATAGACAATCTGGAGCGGGCTCTTGACCACGTCGAAAATGATGATTCGAACCTGGAAGGAATGGTTGAGGGGGTACGAATGACCTATCAATCCTTTTACAGTATCCTGGAAAAATTCGGAGTTAAATCCGTGGCTGCTCTGGGAGAAAAATTTGACCCTCAATACCACGAAGCGGTCATGCAGGAAGAGAACCCGGATACAGAAGATGGCACGATCATAAAGGAAGTCCAGCGGGGATACCTGTTAAAGGAACGCCTTATCAGACCAGCCATGGTGGTTGTGTCCAGGAAACCAGCGCTGGAAGAACCTAACGGGCAGGTAGCCTGATCGGGAAAATGAAATATTTAGAGATAAACAAGGAGATGAGAAAATGAGCAAAGTAATCGGAATAGACCTGGGCACCACCAACTCATGTGTGGCCATCATGGAAGGCAATGACGCCAAAGTCATCGCCAATATAGAAGGCAACAGAACAACTCCCTCCATGGTCTCTTTCAACGACGCCGGGGAACGTCTCGTCGGCCAGATGGCCAAACGCCAGGCCATCACTAACCCGGAAGCAACCATTTTTGCGGTCAAGAGATTGATCGGACGTAAATACAACTCACCTGAGATCAAGAAAGATTCTGAGATTGTCCCTTACAAGATCATCCAGGCTGAAAATGGTGACGCTCATATCGAGGCCCGCGGGAAAAAACTCAGCCCGGCTGAGATTTCCTCCATGATCCTGGGCAAGATGAAGGAGACGGCTGAGGAATATCTAGGTGAAAAAGTGACTCAGGCGGTCATTACCGTCCCTGCTTACTTTAATGACAGCCAGCGTCAGGCCACCAAGGATGCAGGACGTATCGCCGGGTTGGAAGTCATGCGTATTATTAACGAACCTACCGCCGCCTCCCTGGCTTACGGCCTTGATAAAAAAAAAGAGGAGAAAATCGCTGTCTTCGATCTTGGCGGGGGAACTTTTGACATATCCGTTCTTGAAATCGGGGATGGGGTTTTTGAGGTCAAATCCACCAACGGTGACACCCACCTGGGGGGCGAGGATTTTGACCTGCGCATTATCGAGTACCTGGCTAATGAATTCCGCAAGGAATCGGGCCTTGACCTGCGCAACGACAAAATGGCCCTGCAGCGGCTCAAGGAAGCTGCCGAAAAAGCCAAGATGGAACTCTCCACCGCGATGGAGACCGATGTTAATCTCCCTTTTATCACCGCTGACGCCTCCGGCCCGAAGCACCTTAATATCAAGCTCACCCGGGCCAAACTTGAGACCCTGGTTGACGACCTGGTTGACAAGGTAGTCGAGCCGTGCCAGATCGCAATAAAAGACGCGGGCCTTACACCAGGCGACATCAACGAAGTCGTTCTGGTCGGCGGCATGACCCGCATGCCCAAGGTGCAGCAGAAGGTCGCCGAGATCTTCGGGAAGGAGCCGCACAAGGGCGTCAATCCCGATGAAGTGGTAGCCATCGGCGCTGCCATCCAGGCCGGTGTACTCACCGGTGATGTCAAGGACGTTCTGCTCCTGGATGTGACGCCGCTCTCCCTTGGAATCGAGACCCTGGGCGCAGTTTTTACCAAGCTTATCGAAAAAAACACGACCATTCCCACAAGACGCAGCCAGATCTTTTCCACGGCCGCGGATAACCAGCCTGCTGTTTCCATTCATGTTCTCCAGGGGGAGAGGGAGATGGCGGCTAATAATAAGACCCTCGGTCGTTTCGAACTGGTAGGCATACCGCCTGCTCCGCGAGGGCTCCCGCAAATCGAAGTCACCTTTGACATTGACGCCAACGGGATCGTCCATGTCTCGGCCAAGGATCTGGGCACTCAAAAAGAGCAGTCAATCCAGATAACCGCTTCTTCAGGACTGACTGAAGAAGAAATTGAAAACGCAATTAAAGACGCCGAGCTTCATTCAGAGGAGGACAAGCAGAACAAGGAGCTGGCCGAAGCCCGAAATCAGGCGGATAGCGCTGTCTACACTACAGAGAAGAGCCTGAGTGAATTGGGTGAGAAGGTGGATCCCCAGATCAGAGGCGAGATCGAGGCTGCAATCAATGACCTGAAATCGGTCATGGATGGCAATGATAAAACCGCTATCGAAGCTAAAATTCAGGCCCTGACCCAGGCCTCGCATAAGCTGGCCGAGCAAATGTACTCGCAGACCAGCCAGCAGCAGGCCGCCGGCGCTGCAGGCGGTGAAACCGGACCGGGGGCCGGGGCCGGCGCCGCTCCTTCTGAGGATGACGTTGTTGACGCCGACTTTGAGGAAGTTAAAAGCGATTGATGAAACCAGGTCGGGTGAGGAGTCTCCTGGATTGGTCAGACCTTATGAAATATATACCAATCCGGGGACTTTCCCGGCATTGATCTCCCGCGTCCTTTCTTCCAGATACGATACAGCCTTTCAGATGAGTGGTCACTGATGAAATCGTTTTTTCGTGCCTCTGCTGTCCAACTCG
>JAFDHD010000142.1 GCA_019308995.1 Deltaproteobacteria bacterium
TATCTAAGGGTTTGCCTTTTGAGATTCCGGGCAGGTCTAGAGGAATGATGCATACGCCAGACCCATGCATGCCCTGTGATGGATCGAGATTGACGTGCACGGTGGCATGCGAGGCAATGGTGCCGTCACTGACCCAGGCCGATTTCTGGCCATTAAGAATGTATTCATCCCCCTTCAAAATCGCTTTAAGAGAAGGTGCGCATTTAGGGTCGTTAAAGCCAGGCTGAGGCGCGGAAATCCAGTCCGAACCATGGTCCGGTTCGGTGATAGCCCAGCAGCCAATCATATTGTCTTCAGTATCCTCGCAGAAATCCCGGGCCCAGCCCAGCAGTTCAGGATCGTCAGACATGGCCGCAAATTTGAAAGGATGGACCGCTACAGCCAGGCTGATGGCCAGCCCGGCGTCAGCATAGCCGATCTCCTCGGCCAGCAAGGCCCCGGACAGCGGGTCAATCTCTTCGGCCATGCCGCCGACCGCCTTGGGCATGCCTCTTTTGTGTAAGCCCAGCTCGCGGAACTGTTTAAAGACATCCCATAAAGGGGAGCCTTGAGCAATGACATCGGCCGGGTCTGCGAGCTTATCCAGCTCGATCCCGATGGGACGCATCACTTCAGCCCCGAACCGCCTCACCATATCCCGCATGGCCTTCTGTTCATCGGTAAGATTAATGTCAAGATCCGGGTAATCCATCTTTTTCACTCCTTATCTTGAAGAATAAGAATTGTGGTTAAAAATTTTTTGAGCCATCAGGACGTGTGTATTTATTGCGATTGTTCAATCGTCCTCTCATACGTCTTCCTTTTGAGTCGGCCAATTTTCCTCAATTCTTGGCTGAAAGTCAATCTTTCTAAATAGTGAAATTATTAATTGGGGGGAGTTTCAAACCGGATATTACGCCCGGATTGACACATATCAGAAATTTCCATATGCTTTTGGTGAAGATTTGCATGGTCGTCTTATTGCACCGTTAGATTACCTGTAAAACAGATGATTTCTATTGATCAGTCAGGAGGTCAAGGTGATTAGAAGCTTCAAAGGCAAGACACCCAGGATAGCTGAATCAGCCTTTGTCAGCGAGGCGGCTTATGTGATCGGAGATGTGGAAATCGGCGAAAACTCCGGTGTCTGGCCGGGGGCCGTCATCAGAGGCGACTTCGCCAGGATCAAGATCGGCTGCAACACCATGATCGAGGACAACTGCGTGCTCCATACCGGAACGTCCATGGAGATAGGCGACAACGTAATTATCGGTCATAGCGTCGTGGTGCACGGCTTGCGCATCGGCAGCAACAACCTCATCGGTAATAACGCCACCATCCTGGACAACTCTCAAATCGGGGACTTCTGTATCGTCGGGGCAGGCTGCCTGGTCAGCCCGGGGATGAACGTCCCGGATAACTCGCTGATTCTCGGTGTGCCAGGCAAGATCAAGGGGACGCTTTCTTCGGAGCAAAGGCAGCGCTTGCTGGACGGGTCTCAGTCTTACCTGGAATTACTCAAACAATACAAAAGGCAAGGACTCTAAAGTCAATCCAGTCCGGCTTCAATTACGTTTCAGATCATTGCAGTTTGTCCAGGTCAAGCGGATACTTCCCAAATTCCCGGATGGCCTCCACCATGGCCACATAGTTTTCCGGCTTGACCCCGGAATGAACGGAATTGCTGGAGGTGCAGATGTAAGCGCCTCCCAAGCCGGCCTTCCTGATGCAGTCCTTGACCTCCTGACGTACTTCTTCAATAGTCCCCCAGCTCAGGGTTGCGCCGCAATTCACATTACCGACCAAACAAAGCCTGTCTCCATATTTGGCCTTCATTTCCCCTATATCCATCCCGGCTATAGGATCAATGGGATGAAGCGCGTTTATCCCGGTCTCGACAAGTAAATCAATAATCTTCCAGATATTTCCGTCTGTATGCTTTAAAACAGGCACATTCATGCCTCGGGCCAGTTCGACCTGTTTCTTGAGCGGAGGCGTGAGGAATCGGGCCGTGTGTTTCGGAGAGACCATCGGCCCTTTGGTCATGGCAAAATCCCCGGTAATGTAAAGAAAATCTACGTCCAGTTCGAGGCAGTTTTTCAGATACTTGAGGTTGTAGTTCAGAACGATTTCATTGACCCTGTCAACCAGGTCAGGATTTTTTATTATGGCGTTGTAATAGGCTTCCGGGCCGAGTAAAAAATCCGAGGCGATGTTGAAAACATCGGTGGCATGGGCGTAAACGGCTCGATGCCCCTTGTACCTTTTTATGATGCGCTCCACGTCCTTGTATCGCCATTCCTCGTCCGGATCCGGCGGGACATAGCCTTCAAGGTCTTTTTCGGATTTTATAGCCGGTTCAAAAGGGTGGCCTAACGCCTCAGACGTAAATCGCTCCAGGGCGCCCCACTGGTTTCGCGCTATTTTTTTGCTTTCATCAACCGTGTCATATCTCCAGGCGTTAATTTTATCGTAATTCCCGATGGCGTCATGATCCATATACTCTACAAATTTGCTCCGGGAAGCGTTGGGGAGGATAGCATTCATCACTTTCCGATCAACGCCGTCATAGTGTGGAACCATATCAGGTTCCTGAAGGTTGAGCGCCTTTAATACGCGTTCCTGTCCGGTTAATTTATTCATGTCTCTCCCCCTTACTGCCTGGCAGCGGCAAGCAGCTTTTCGGCTTTGGTAATGGCGTCCCAGGCGTCTAGACCGAAGGCGTTCGCGCCGATTTTATCCGCGTAGTCCTGGGTTACGGGAGCTCCCCCGATCATGATCTTAATTTTGTGCCTGAGCCCGGCCTGGTTCAAAGCCTCGATGGTCAAATCCAGGCTTGCCATGGTTGTCGTCAGCAAGGCCGACATCCCGAGAACGTCAAAGGCGCCTTCTTTCACCGCCTTGCAGAAATCTTCCGGCGAAACGTCAACGCCTAAATCTCTTACTTTCCATCCATTCCCCTTAAGCATCATGGCCACGATATTCTTGCCGATATCATGCACGTCACCCTGTACCGTTCCGATGAGAAAGGCGCCGGTGTTGGATGCGCTTTCTTTGGCGAAAAAAGGTTCGAGGTGTCTGATGGCCGTTTCCATGGCTTGCCCGGATACTATCAGTTCAGGCAGGTAAACCTCTCCTTGACCGAATAATTTACCGATTTCTCTTATCCCTGGCACAAGGCCTTTTTGTAAAATATCATTGGCCGGTATCCCCTCGGCCAGAGCGGCAACGGTCAACTCCTCACTTATTATCTCATCGCCGTCAATGATGGCCTTTTTCAGGTTTGAAAATTTTTCTTCACCCATAGATTTATCTCCTGTTTTTTTCTAGTTTCGATCTCCGGCTGCACATTTTTCCCATTTTGAATCTACTGATCTTTTTCTAAAATAATGATCGAGCAGGCCGCTTCCTCAAAGCCGATGACCCCGCCGCCGTTTTCCTGGAGCGCCAGTCTGGCCCCCTTGACCTGCCTTGGCCCGGCTTCGTCTCGAAGCTGGGTCACCAGTTCATAAATCATGGACAACCCGGTGGCGCCGACCGGGTGGCCTTTGGAGACAAGGCCGCCGCCGGTGTTGATGGGTATCTTGCCATCGAGCATGGTTGCGCCGGACTCGACAAACGGCCCTCCTTCACCTATTGGGCAGAAACCCATCATCTCCGATTGGTAAATCTCGCAGAAGGAAGTGGCGTCATGTATTTCGGCCACATCAATATCACCCGGCCCGACACCGGCCATCTCGTAAGCCTTGTCCGCGCCGACCTTGCTCAAGCCCGGTTCATCGAAGTCCCGGTACTTCCCGCCGGTAAGCACGCTGGCCTTGATTTTAACCGCACGATTTTGAACCCCTGAGGGCAGGTTTTTCAGGAAATCTTCCGAACAGACAATGGCCGAGGCAGCGCCATCGCCAATAGGAGCGCACATGGATCGAGTTAAAGGATAGCTTATAAGCCGGTCTTCCAGGGCCTGGTCCACTGAAACCTCGAACTGGTACTGAGCCTTGGGGTTGAGCGCGCCGAAGTTATGGTTCTTGGAGCACCCGACCGCGATCTGCCGCTGCGTGGTCCCGTACTTCCACATATGATACTTGGCCTGCATGGCATAGGTGTCCATGAACAGGGTTCGGTTGTCTGCCGGCGCAAACTCCTGGCCGATGACATTACCGGCGTCCTTGTATACTTGAATGGTTTCTTCGGGGGTAAAATTATCCATGCCTCCGGCAAAGCTTTTTAAGGTTGCGGCCTTGTCAATCGTGGGCGAAAAAAGCTTTTCCACGCCCACGGCCAGGGAGCACTCGGTTTGGCCGCTCAGGATGTCTTTCCAGGCGCCGTGCAGGGCCATGGACGCGGTGGCGCAGGCCCCCTCGACATTGATGATGGGCACGCGCTCCGGGAAAAGCCCCTCCCTGACCAGAGGGATGAAGCAAACCTGGCCGCGTATGCTTGACTGCCCCAGGGCGGCCATGCCGCAGTTGCCGAACCAGGCGAACTCAATTTGGTCCCCGTTTTCCATTTTAGCGTCCTGAAGCACCCCCAGATAGGCGTCTCTGACCAGATCCCGGTAAGATAATTCCGGCCATTTCTTAAATTGTATTGAATACGAGCCAATAATGTAAACGTCTTTCATTTATTTCACCTGACGACCCTCTGGTTTATGATTAAAGAATAGCCCTGGCATCCTTAAAGGCAGTAATATCATCCCAATTATATCCCATCTCCAGCAGGATTTCCTCAGTATGCTGACCCAGTTCAGGGGCGACCGTTCTGATACTTCCCGGGGTCTTGCTCAACTGCACCGGGCTGGTGACATTCTTGAAGGTCCCGTGAATGGGATGTTCAACTTCAACGATGAATCCGTTTTCCAGGGCCTGGGGATCGTTGATCGCTTCCTTGAAAGTCTGCACCGGTGTCCACAAGATTTCCTTTTCATCAAAGGCCTTGCCCAGTTCATCCCTGTCTCTGGTGAGAAACGTTTGGTCGAGAATGGAAATTAACTCCTGGCAATTTTCGGCGCGTTTTATCAGGTTCTCGAAACGGGGGTCGTGCTCCAGTTCTTCCAAACCCACAACCTGGCAAAAGTCAGACCAGTACCGGTCAGATTGCAGGCAGACCAGCATCATCCACTTCCCGTCCTTACACTCATAGGAGTTATAAAGAGGGTTGGGCCAGTCTTTCCGCGAACGCCTTTCCATCTCTTCCTCGATCACTCCCGCACCGACCACGCTGATACCGTTGCACCACAGGGCCGTGCCCAGCAGGGCCACGTTCACTTCCTGACCGATGCCCATCCGTTCCCTCACGAGCAAGGCCAGGACGATGCCCGCGGCCAGGGTGATGGACCCGGTGCTGTCCCCCAGGCCTGGCAGGGCCATGGGCGGCGGAGAATCCGGTTCGCCGATCTGCCTCATAATAGCTCCCCTGGCCCAGAAGGCGGCGTAATCATAGCCGGCGCGGGTGGCCTCCGGCCCCTTTTCGCCGTAACCGGTGGCATGGGCATAGATCAGTTTGGGGTTGATTTTAGACAGGGTCTCATAGTCCACGCCAAGCTTCTTGATGGCAGCCGTCTGGATATTGGAAATAAAGATATCCGCCTGCTCGATTAGTCTGTGAATAATCTCTTTCCCCTTCTCGGTTCTGAGATCAACGGCCATGCCTCTTTTGTTGCGGTTGTCGAACTCCCAGGGAAAGTTGATATCCGGCACCTCTGCCCCCGCGACTGTTACAAGTGCTCGATGGGGATCGCCGGTGGCCGGGTCTTCGATCTTGATCACCTCCGCCCCCCAGTCTCCTAAAAGAGCGGCGGCCCCTGGTGCAAAAGCCCAGGTGCTGAAGTCAATAACCTTGATTCCCTCCAGGGCTAACATGTTTCTCCTCCTTGCTCGAAGTTAAAACCTCGCCTGAACAACACAGCCTGTAACTTGTCTGCTCCGATTAATCTACTTAAGACCTGACATTGACAAAGAGCAACCCTTCCAGAAATGGAAGTGGATTAGAAAATCCTAATATTCTATATCGCTATAAGGGTAACAGAGTCTAGAGCGGCTCAACATAAAAACACTGTTGTCCACGGTTGGCGGATAAAAATGTTCTCAAGACCGACAGACTCCCAGGGGGTTTTGTTTAGAAGGTGAACAATGGGGAGGCGGCCTTATTCCTTATTTTTTCTTGTCTGACTCCTTCATGATGTTCCGGGCGGTGTCGAAGTCACCTGCTTCAGCAAATGTGGCGGCGGTCATGCTCTTTTCAATCTTGCTTTTATAAGCGTAGGCCTTCTTCAGGGTGTCCACCAGATGTTCGAGGTCCACTGGCTTCTGTAAGTAGGCAAAGGCGCCTAATTTTTTCGCCTGGGCCTCGTCCTTATCCGTGCCGTGCCCGGTCAGAATGACCACCTGAACCTGAGGGTAGAATTTTTTGATGCGGCGGAGGACTTCCAGCCCGTCAATGCCAGGCATCTTGAGGTCTAAGACCATTACGTCTGGCACCTCATCTGAAACCTGCTGCATGGCCTGCTCACCATTAAAGGCCATGTCCGACTTCAGTTCCCGGATTTCGAGCCGCTCAGAGAGGCTTTTTACAAACTCCTCTTCGTCATCCACCAAGAGCACTTTAAAGTCTTTCATCAATTTTGCTCCTCACTTAGAATCGGTCACCCTTTCCCCTCGTTCGACCCCCGTACCGCCGTCAGGAGGCAGTCTTGCTGCCGGGTTCTGGAGCACAGGTGAGGTATGGATCCTAAGTCTCAGCCTGCTTCAACCACGCCGTACCACACCTTGGTCCCGCTAAGACCCACCGCCGCAATAAAGTCATCGAGCCCGATTGACTGACCAGCAGGGACCATGACCGGCTGGAGGCCTGGATCACCTTTCAGGAACTCCCGAGCCATGTCAGGACAGTCTGCTTCGGCAAAAGTGATGGCCGCGAAAACATTTTGAATTTTTTCCGTCCACCTGCTCATATCCACCTCTCTTTTTGTCAGACCTGTGACAGGCAACCAGCCTGCCACGGCTGAAATACCCAGGGCCACCGGCAGGAACGACCATATATATATTGGTCAAGCATTTCAAAATTCGTTATTGGTTCAGATCGTCCGGTAATGTCAGCCGCATTCGAGGCGGTAGTAAGCCGG
>JAFDHD010000143.1 GCA_019308995.1 Deltaproteobacteria bacterium
GTTATGAAGTTGAAATTCAGCTTGGTAGCATGGATGAAAGTCACATAATAAGAACCATTGAATACTGGGATGTAGAGCGTAAGCGTTACCCTCAATACGATCACACCGCTGTTATCGTCGCAGAGGATATAACTAGTCGATTTCTTAATGTAATAGGTCTTTTCAATGGGTTTATCCCTTTAATAGCCATCCAAATGAATGCTTTAAAATATGGGGATCATATCTCATTAGTTTGCACCACGGTTCTTGATCAAATGACACTCGGATTAGAAGATGAGGATGAGGGGGAAGTGGTAGTTGATCGCTCCTATTGGGAAAATGAAGGAACAAAAGCCACGGTCACACTTGCTGATAAACTTTTAGAATACATTCATTCGTTTGCGCCTGCCTTTAATCTTAAGTACAACAAATTTTACATTGGTTTATCTCAAGAAGGTAAAACGAACAATTTTGCTATTTTCAGGCCTCAAAAAAGCGCTATCAGATTAGAAGTACGGACCAAAAAGTCGGAGGAGATTGAAAGTCAAATCTCGGATAATGGTTTAGATCTTATGGATTATTCAAAATGGGGACGCTATCGAATTCGTTTGTCCAGAACAGATGTACATAAAAAGGGGGAGTTCATTACTCAGTTACTCAAACAAGCCTATGAAGAGGCTACTGGCTAATAATTCTAAATCTACTAGCCACTTTTCTTGATCAATATCAGTTTTTACCTATCAATCTACTTGATATTATAATTCTATAATATTTCTTCAAAGGCTTCTGAGGGAGGTGGGATTTCAAGGAATTCTCTGTATATCCTTTCTTTGTATTCTTTACCTATCTCATTTACAGCTTCAATGAAGGCTTGGTATGTACCTGTTCCACCTATTTTCTCCCAAAATTCATCTCCTATCAACACAGCTTTATCTTCTTTCATGTTAAACCATCTTGCTGGGAAACTCCACGCATAATTCTTTTTTTCACCATAAGGATTATAGGGCAGAGCGTAATATGCCTCATCGATAAGCCTTGGTTCCATGCTATATAATTTTAAAATCTTTTCTTTACTGACTTTTGTTTGGTCACTATTTGGGAGAGGAGCTTTAAGCTCAAAAGCATATTTCTTATTATTTTCTCGATTTTCGGCATAAACATCACAAATTACGGTTGTAGGTATTAGATCTTCGCTTTTTCCTTTTAAAATATAGTTCACCTCACTATCCCAGTCAGGTCTTATTTTACTTCCCCCCTTTCTCGAATATTCCAGTTTGTTAAGAACCTCGGTAATCCGCCTTAACCTCTCAGCATTAACAACTCCTTCAATCCTTCGATGAGTCGTACCATATCCAAGACCAGCATTAGCTGCTACTACAGCTAGTTTTTCCCATACATCTCCGAAAGGTGTAACAAACCTTCTTTCGAAATGTGATCCCTTGAATATTTCATCTGGAACTAGAGCAGCATAGAGGGGCTTTTTCGCACGATGTTGCTCTTTAATAAAAGGGTCTACAACGAGGACTTTATTCATAACACGCTCCATTAGCATTGTAATAACTAGCTGGATCTCAGTTTTCATTCTGTTTGGGTCAGGCATTTTAATAACCTCATAAAAATCAGAACTGAAATTTCATAGTTTTTTCCATACGAAGACACTTTCGTAAAAATTATTAGAACGTCTTCCGGTTCTGCGATTAACATGTCGGGTTACGACTTGTTCAACTTCCATCCCCGCAAGCTCAGCAATTTTATCGTATAATTTGGCCCTATCGTTTGCCACAACAACCATTCGACCCTTGCTTGACATCGAACGAGCAATTCTTCGAAAAACTTTTTCTATATCAATCTGGTATTCCTGCTGAGCTTTTTGACTTGAACCGTTAGAAGCACTTCCAATTTCCTTTTCGCGTTTATCTTTTAATCCAAGCAAATGATAAGCATAAATATGTTGCTCGTGGTAATCAATTAAACCGACGTAAGGTGGACTAGTTATTACGCCATCAATAGGAGGGAAATTGGCTTCCCGTGCATCCTCGTGCTTCACAGATATTTTTGCATCTGAACGTAATGCTGAAAATTCTTCAATACGTCGAATAGTATCAAAGCTATAACGTCTTATGAATTTGAACGCTTCTTCCGTGGGTTTACAAATTCGGGAATGTTTGTAACACCGATAAGGCTCTTTTTGTGGTTTTTTAGGAAAATCTAAATCAAAATGAGTAGTTAATCTGGCAGATCGGGCTGAACGGGAGAGTATGATTTTTAATAGATCTTTATATTTGTAACCATCCTTTTGAATAAAATATCTGTAAGCTAATAATTCTTTCAAAGCTTGGGGGGCAAACCAGTCCTTTAAGTATTGACTGTCTGTCTCTGGCATATCAGATAGAATAATGTCGGGTTCCCATAGTTCGTACTGTGGATTATTAGCTTGAGTTATTTTTCTTACTTTATTTAATATATCATGTATTTCATATTTTACTTGTGGGATGTCATATACAGCTGTTTTCGTACAGGATAATAGGACATTAAAAGCTGAAATATCATATCCAATAGAATGAATACCTAATTCATTAGCTTGAACTAAAGTCGTGCCAGAACCACAAAAAGGATCAAGGACCGTTTGCCCAGGACGAAAATACTTTCGCAAGAATATTTCGACTAACTGGGGGATGTATTTTCCTAAATACGGATGCAATCTATGGACATGCTTCGTTCTCTCCTTTTCCGGTAGATCTTTTTCCCGCCAGTCTAGATTTAGGTCCTCTAATTTGGTATTTGGAGTAACTAAACTGGCTATCGTTGGACTTTTACCATTTTGGTAGTTTTCAACTCGTCTTTCCTCATTCGTCAGCATTGTTGACCCTATGTTTTCCTTTCCGATGCAATTTTATATACGATTGTGACCGAAATATCTATCCAGAAAAGCATTTTTTTCAACAAAAGCATTGAAAATGTAAACTCATCTAAGGCACAATTGCAATCACCCTCTCCATCAGCACCAGCTCATCTTCCGATTTCACGATATCTGGATACTCCGGGTTAAGGGAGCGGAAGACAATCTGGCTGTCGCGGAAAAAGACCATTTTCACTTAGGCATTATACTCCTTGTTTTTAAAGATGACAATATCTTTACTTTTTACCGCTGAGATCGCTGAGACCGCGGAGAATCAAGTTCCTGGACCTTACCTCTGTGTTCTCTGCGCCCTCTGCGGTAAAACATCGTTCAAAACCGTCTGCCTTATGGTATCTTCTAAATTACGTTTCTAAATTACGTTTTAACTAATACGAGAGAATAAGTCTCTGCTGAAATCTGAATCTTTGGGGTTGAAGGAAAAGGTGATATGAAAAACAGAGGCGTCAGTCTGGCCAGAGCCTTGAAAGACCCCCGCGGCCGCGACTTTGAGGCCGAGCAATTAGAGGAGCACGGCCGCATTTATATCTATCGCTATGTTGCGGAGGAAGAAGTTTTTTTGCGGGCCACTATGCCAAGCGGGGCAGCGGCGCCGGTCTTCAGACGACTTGGCGGGGATGGTAAGGTTCCGGTTGATGGGTGGGTTCCTTATAAAGAGAAGCCCATATCAAGGCCCCGACTGATCAGGAGTCGTGAGACCTAGTATTGGCCTGATAATTTTCCTTTCCAGGCGGCAAGTGTCCGCCTGCACGGAATGTGTCAAAAAAATCAAATACCGCCTGGTGAAATTTCATATTTCGTCAGGAAGGGCAGGGGGTTCGGGAGGCTTTCTAAAAACAAAAATAAAACATCAGAAGTTTTTTAGTCGCCGTGTATTTTTCTGAAGACACGGTTTGATATTAGCTTCAAAGAACCTTAAAGGTGTATGCTCACCCCAAGAACATGGCATCTGTCTAAGAAAATATTATTAGTCATCCTGCCTGGGCTAGCACTTTCTTCCTATAAAAAAACCTTTAAAAACCATACTTTTGCCGGATTGTGTCTCGCATAAAACTAGTTTAAATTTGGATGAAAATCATGACAAAACAGGAATGAACTATGCTTGGACCGCTGGGAACAGGTAAAGGCAATTTGAGTTCATTTATTATAGGCCAACCTCCGCTTTTCAAAGGAACAGATGAACGGGCTGGTTTTTTTGGCGAGTATGCAGGTCCAATAGCGCCAAACCGGGGCCGCTTGATCCAGGGGCGTCCTCAAGACGTGAAAACGCTAATAAAGTTCGGAAGAGTAACTGATGAGCAGGCAGGAAATCATTGACATACTGATGCTGAGCCCTCTTTATTCTTCCCTGTCCCTCAGCGAGAAGCAGAGGGTCATGGAGGTAGTGGAGGGCCACTACCAGGCTCATCATGTTTGGGACAATCTTTTACCCCGCTCTGATTCCCATAAGAAACTTAATCGTCAGCTAAACCTTACTGAAAAGAGGGAGAGAATGCGATGAAGTATTCCAGGATGAAGGAAAAAATCAGAGAGGCTGAGCTGGACCTTGCCGTTCTATCCACTGAGGAAAAGCTTGAACGCTTGCTCGGCCTGGCTCGTCAGTTCTTGAAAGCCAAACGTAACGCCGGTCAGATCTCCATGGCAAAGGCCTCGGATGAGGAGGCCTTTTCCCTGGTGCTGTCCTGGAAAGGAGAGGCCCTCAGCCCCTTGGGCGCCGAGTGCCTGGAATGGGTCATCACCGGAGACGTCCAGGCAGTGTAATCGTTACCTTTGGATATATTTCTTTCTTGCCTTCCGGAGCTCCTGCCGTGCCTTCAGTCTGAGGTTCAGGCGGCCGGGGCTCTTGCCTCAAAGACTTTGCAGGCCTTATTATCATCTATCCAGTGTTATCAGCCGCCAGAAAAAACATACTTTATCCGCTGTTATGAGTCGGTGGTCTTCAGGATCTCTCTGGCCATCTGGCAGTCTTTTGTGATCTGATCTTTCAGCTCCTCTGGTCCGGAAAACTTCTTTTCATCTCGGATACGGGCCTGAAAATCAATCTTTATGGTCTGATCGTAGATATCGGAATCGAAATCAAAGCAGTGGACCTCCACTGAAAAGCCCACGTCGCCAAATGTAGGGTTGTAGCCGATGTTGGTCACGCCGTCATATAACCCGTCAGCATGAATCACTTTAACGGCATAAACACCGGTTTTGGGGATAAGTTCATCAATCAGCCGCAGGTTCGCGGTGGGGAAACCCAGAAGCCTGCCTCCTCTGTCCCGGCCCCGTATGACCTGGCCGGCGATACGGTAACGCCGGCCCAGTAAGGCTGGAGCTTTTTCAACATTGCCTGAGGTTATTATCTCCCGGATTCTGGTGCTTGAAATAATTTGCTGATCTGCACTGTATTGGGGTCCAATGGTTTCGACTGAAAAGCCATGTTCTTGACCCATCTTGATAAGCAGGTCTCGATTGCCTCGACCCTTACGACCGAACCGAAAATCGTACCCGATAATTATTAATTTCACTCCAATGCCTTTGACAAGGATTTGGCGTACAAAGTCCTCAGCTTCGACTTGAGCCAGTTCGGGAGTGAAATCCAGACAGATGATCGCATCCATGCCCTGGGCCTCGATTAATTCCATCTTCTGTTCATAAAGGGTGATCAAAGGCAAGCGGTTGTTTTTGTTAATAACTCGCATGGGATGAGGTTCAAAGGTCAGGACCATTGAGGTGCCTCTGGTTGCGGCGGCTCTCTGTTTGACCCGCTCGAACAGGGCTTGATGACCCAGATGGACACCGTCAAAGTTACCCAGCGTCAGGACTGGATGAGGGGATTTGCGTAATTTTTCTAAATTCCGGATAATGGGCATCTGCTGCTTGTTTCCTCGAATCGCATTTATCTTGACAAAGCTAAAGGCAGATTATAGACTAGAGCCTGTTGAGATTCAAGGGGTTTTACCTTTCAGGCCGAAGTGGCGGAATTGGTAGACGCGCTAGGTTCAGGGTCTAGTGGGTGCATGCCTGTAGGGGTTCGAGTCCCCTCTTCGGCACCATAATTATATCAAAGGGTTGCGCCAATTGGCTCAGCCCTTTTTCAGTATCAAGGGTTAGGCGGGGATTGCTCCTTATTTCTTTAATAATATTAGTCATTAATCTCACTAGGCCGATTTTATTTCTTCTCTCAATCGGCCGCTTGGTCAACGTTTTGGTTAACACTTTGAAAAAATCCCTGCATCTGATCAATAGCTTTTCGGGCGTCTTCAGCTAAACTCACCCCAATTTTTCGTTTTATAGTTTACGATTCCCGTTGAAGATTTCTTAGACGCCCGTGTTTCAGCTAGAATCCTTGGAAAATGGGCGTAAAGTCATCATCAATCGGATATATTGGCCGATCTAAATTCTTCCATAGGGGTTCTCGAACGTGACAGGTAGTCGGCCCCGGTGTGTCTAATGAAATCAAAGCCGGTGCGTAAGCGAAGGCTTGTTGGAAGTTCATTGGATTTTTAACTATGACAAACTTGCAGTTCCTCGGTTGGACACCTACCGCTATAAACTGCTCATCGGCATATTCATATGTCGGGAGCGAAGGGACTATGACCTGCACCGATCCCACTTGGAGTAGAGCCGTCGGGCCCATTCGACCTTCAAACCCCCCGGCGGGTCCTGAGGAATAGGTAAACCGGCAATCCTTATACAGTCTTAGCACTTCTGCCTCTGCCTTCACCGGTTCGCCATAGACCGCACTATGTTTGTTGCCGATACGCGCCTGGAATCTACCTCCGATACCAGCGTCTCGGGCCGCTTGCACGGTTTCCGGATCGACAATCATAATGGCTGCTGGTATACCTCCGGCAAATTCGAGTAACGCCTTAAGAACAATGGCGCTGTCACCGCTCGCACCACCTCCGACACAGTCTGACGCCTCAGAAAGAACTATGGGTTCTCCTTCAATCTTAAGCCCCTTCGCGATAGCCTCTTCAGGGCTCAATGTGGATACATCAAATTCATGCCGCCGTTCCCAAGCGGCTTTTGCTAACTCCAGCGCGATCCGATCCGCTGTCTCCGGATCGTTGTTCGTGATGACCACTGTGGCGTAACTGGCCTCGGGGAAATCCAAGCCATGCTGCACCGGGAAGTAACTTGCCGCCAGTATCTCGCCAGCATATTCCCATGCCCTTGCTCTGGCATGCAGTTCAACCAGAGGA
>JAFDHD010000144.1 GCA_019308995.1 Deltaproteobacteria bacterium
ACCCAGGAGAAAAGGAAAGGTAGACACTAAACGAAAACTTCAATCGAGAAGAAAATAGCTCTATTTACAAATACTTACAACCTGACAGCCTTATGGCCTTCTTACGGAACATCCCTTAAAATCATAATTGGTAATGTCAGCCAGGGTTGTAGATGTTACAGTTCAATTTCGAGTTTGAAATCCTCGACCTTTATTCCAGTTTCATTGATGAGCCTGTGAAGATATTGCCTTTGAATCCCGGCCCTTTCAGCCGCCTTGCTTATATTTCCCTTGTTGTCCTTAAGAAGCGAGCGTAGGTACTGGTCGTGAAACATCTGGATCATCTTGTCTTTGGCCTCTTTGAAAGGCAGCCGGGATATATCCTGATTCAGGTCAGGGAAGTAGGACTCTTGTTCAAGGTCCAAAAATAGATCCTTGACTTTCAGCGTGTCTGTCGTGCAAAAGATAACTCCGCGTTCGATGATATTTTCCAGTTCTCTGATGTTGCCTGGATATTCCTGTGACAGGAGGACCTGCATGGCCTGGGGTGATATGCCTTGGATATCTTTCTGGTTGAGCCGGGTGTATTTTTTCAAGAAATGGTAACTCAAAAGGGGAATGTCTTCCCTTCTCTCTTTGAGCGGAGGCAATTTAATGCGAATTACGTTCAGGCGGTAGTAAAGCTCTTCCCTGAAACGTTTTTCTTCAATAGCGGCTTTCAGATCATGACTTGTGGCCGCAATGAATCGCAGGTCCGCCTTTTTGGTAACCAGACCCCCGACCGGTTTATATTCGCCTTCCTGAAGAAGCCGCAGGAGTTTGGTTTGCATGACCGGGCTCAGGTCGCCGATCTCATCTAAAAAGAGGGTTCCGCCGTGGGCTTCTTCTACCAGTCCTTTTTTATCTTTCCAGGCACCGGTAAAGGCCCCTTTTACATGACCAAAAAGCTCGCTTTCCAGGACGTTCTCCGGGATGGCAGTACAGTTTATGGTGATTAACTTTTTTGAACTCCTGGAGCTATTCTGATGAATGGCCCTGGCCACCAGCTCCTTTCCGGTACCGCTGGCCCCGGTGATCAAGACCGTGCCTGTAGTGGGAGCAGCCTGTTTGATACGTTCAAATATCTCCTTCATAATCGCGGTTGATCCCACTGTAGATGAAAAACTGTTCTTTTCGGACAGGGCCTGACGGAGGGCCAGGTTTTCTCTGAGCATTTCCTGCCACTGCATGGCCTTATCTATGGTCAGAAGAATCCGTTCCCTGCGGAAGGGTTTGGTTATGTAATCATACGCGCCTTTTTGGATTGCTTCCACCGCAGTTTCAATGGTAGCGTAAGCGGTAAGGATAATGACGGGTACCTTTGGCCTGATTTCCTTGGCCTGCTCAAGGAGTTTAATGCCGTCCATTTTAGGCATCTTTAAATCGGTTATGACCAGGTTAAACGAACGGCTCTTGAATATTTCGAGGGCCTTGAAGGGGTGAGTCTCGGTGACCAATTCATGATCCGTTTCCTCAGAAATAATCCTCTGAAGGAGATTTAACATATCCGCTTCATCGTCTACGATCAATATCTTGCCGATCATTATCACTCCTATGTTCTGGTGGGCAGTTTAACGATAAAGACTGTTCCGCTTGATTTGCCCGGGGCATCGGCGGTATGGCTTGTGCAGTCTATGGAACCTCCGTATTTGGTAATAATGCCGTAACTCACGAACAAGCCCATACCGGTTCCTTCCCCTTCGGATTTGGTGGTAAAAAACGGTTCAAAGATATGGTCCATATCTTCCTCACTAATGCCTAGACCGTTATCCTGAAAAGAAGCAACGGCCTTTCGGCTGCCTCTTTCCAGATATGTGCGAATGATTAAGGTCCCCCCATTTTCCATAGAGGCAACGGCATTGTTGATCAAGTTCAAAAAAACCTGCTGAACCTGCCGGGAGTCCCCTTGAACCAGGGGGATGTTTTCGGCGAAGTCCGTAATAAGTTCAATATCGTTCATCTCCAGGTTGTGTTTCACGACCTTGATTATTTCCTCAAGGCAGTGGTTCAGGCTCGAATGTTGGGTGCTCCCCTCTTCAACACGGGCAAAACTCAATAGATTTTCCACAACCTGTTTGCAATGGAGACCCTGCCTTTCTATAGTTTTCAGGTCTTCAGCTACCTGAGTACCCTCAGGTGTTTTTCGTATTAAAAGATCGCAGAAACCCAGGATAACCCCTAAAGGGTTATTGATTTCATGCGCCACCCCTGCCGCCAGGGTCCCGAGGGAAGCCAATTTTTCCGCATTGACCAGATGTCTTTCTAAATTTTTATATTCCGTAATATCTCTGGCGATACACAGGACTTGACTAACCTTGCCATCTTCATCTCTCAAGGGCATGAAATTTACGTTGAGCCAGGTTTGGTACTCTCCGATTTCTAATCTGAATTCATCCCGTATGCTCTTCCCGGTTTGATAGACCATTCTGACGGTTTCCAGCTGTTTTTCAGCTCTCTCTTCAGGGAGTAAAGTGGAAACATTTTTACCAATCAATTCTTCGGGGCGGCCTCCGAAAAAATTAGCTGTAAAACTGTTCATGGATAGAAAATTATTGTCAGAGTTGACTGTAAAAATAAGGTCCTCGGCACTTTCCACCAGGGAACGATATTTCTCCTCCGATCTTTTGAGTTCCTCTGTTCTCTGCTCGACCTTTTCTTCCAGGCGTCGAGACCATCTCATTTCAAAAAACAGAACAGCCAAGGCGGCTAGTACAACGACAATAATAACCAGCCCCTGTAATAGGAATTGCCACATAGACATTTTTTTTACGGCTTCTTCTATTTCGGAAATGGGGGCCACGACGGCCACCGACCATTTTTGAGGAAAATCGTCGGAGATAACGATGGGACAGTAGGCGATCAGTTTTTGTATCTTTCCAGTAATTCCGCGATGCCAACCGGAGTAATACGCGCCCAACCCCTGCTCTCCTTTGAGCATTTTTTCTCTTTGAATAAAATTAATTTTGCCATAAGGAATGCCAGGGAGTTTCTCTTTTCGAGCCTTGAACGCGCTTCTCCCGATAAAAGTGGTATCCGGATGAAAAAGGAAGGTTCCGCTTTCATCAATGATCCAGGCATAGCCTGTTTTTCCTGAACGGATATTTTTTAAAACCGGAGTCAAGAGCCAGGAGATATTGACATGAAATCGAAGCAGTTTCGAGGGGTCTCCTGCAAGAGACAAGGCCAAGATAAGGTTTATTCCGGAAGCCTTGATCTGCGGCCGAGAAATCCAGACGCGCTTATCATCGGGCGCTTGAACAGTGGGTAGCTCATAAGGCCTTGTATCGAGCAGTTCTTTTACGGACCAGCGTGAAAAAGGCGTATAGACATAGGCCTTTCGGCCTGTCAGATCAACTATTTCAGCTTTCTTGACCCCACTCTCCAGGACGCGGGAAAAACTCTTTTTAATACTGCCAGACTGTGCCTCCGGGTCAAAAGGTCCAGCGGAAATGTCCTGACTCAATAAATAGATCTCTTTCTTTATATAGTTCAGCTCTCTTTCAATCAAGTTTGCAACATTGCGAGCAATAACCAGCTGTTCTTCATTAAACTGATTCCCTACTATTTTCCTCATTTCCTTGGCAGAACGCAGACCCAACATAGCGCCTGCGGCCATGAAAAAAAGGACCGTTACGGATACGATCAAGATTATATTCTTTTCTATTCCTGAGCGTTTTTCTTTATTCATCCTGAAATAGCCCTAAGACACATCTCGATTCAGTCAGAAATTTTTCAATGTCACAAAAAAAACACCACATAATTTTTGTCCCCAGCGGGGTTGTCTGACTAGTATTTTTGCCTGAAAAGGCCGGGTCATTAGATAGATGGACGCCAAGACGAGGTTGTTTCAAAACAGCTTCCGAACATGGGAATTGGTTTTGTGAAGCCCGTTGATCCATATCGTGAACCAGCCTCGGCAGCTTTAAAGGCAGCATTTAAGGCTAAGTATATGAAAAACAAGTATTAAATAACCATGCTACTTCCCTGCTGTCTTTTTATGAGCATAAAACATGCCATCGAGACGTCTTAAATAATTTCTTTAATTTCAATGAGTTGTCTGTGTAACTATTTATTGATACATGACCGGGTTGCTGAATTTAGAAGAATTTAGAGATGTTTTTTAGAAAAATTTAGAAACTAAAAATCAATCCAGATTATCTATAAATAAAAATAGTTACGATGAATAGATAAGTTAGGGAAGATATAAAGGATGCGAAGGGGGTAAGTTTTGAGGTGATAAAACAACCCTTATTACTCCTCACAATACCAAGAGCGAAGTTTTGTGTGCAACCTAAAATCACTTGATATTTCATTTTTTATTATGTAACCTTCAATGTAATCAGCAAAAATCCCAATAAGATTCTTTAAAAGGATAGTTGGCCAGAAGCAAGACCCCTAAAGTGATGATTAATTTGGGAAATCTTGAATTTGCCATTTTTTAATGTTAACAAACGAAATTATGAATAATTCAAGGTAGGTGTTGGTAGCGATTATGGCAAGCAAATCACTTGGTTACTATTCAACCCATTCCTGGCACTACGTTTTGACTTCTCCGGTCGAAATGTGACCGTTTTTAACATCAAACAACTAATTGATGAAGTTCAACGGTGTTAACCATGAATATTACTTAAAGGTGTTAAAAAGGGATTAATATGAATACTGATCAATCATTTATTACAAACGAAGAAAATCAAAGTCTTAAGGAGCGGTTTGAAGTCCTTATTAAAGACACTTCATTCTTTGACTGTCTTGTGGGCTATTTCTATTCCAGCGGGTTTCACGCTATCTACCAGTCACTGGAAAACACAGAAAAGATAAGAATTCTTATTGGAATCAGCACAAGCAAACAAACTTTTGAATTACTGGAAAACGCCCAAAAATTCAAACAGCAACAAATTGATTTCTCACACGCCGAAACCAAGCAGGAAGTTGAAAATCTTGTTCAAAAAGAAATGGAGGATTCTGAAGACAATAGAAAAGTTGAAGAAGGCGTAAATAAATTTATAGAATGGGTTAGAAGCGACAAACTGGAAATAAAGGCTTATCCGTCACAGAATATACACGCCAAACTTTATATTATGACATTTACGGAAGCTGATCGGGATGAAGGACGCGTTATTACAGGCTCTAGCAATTTTACACAGGCCGGGCTGGTTGACAATCTTGAATTCAACGTGGAACTGAAAAACAGAAGTGACTATGATTTTGCTAAAAATAAATTTGAGGAATTATGGAGTAACGCTGTAGATGTCAGCGAAAAGTATGTTCAGACCATTCAGGGTAAGACCTGGTTGAGTCAAAATATCTCCCCCTACCAGTTATACCTGAAATTTCTATACGAATATTTCAAGGATGAACTCAGCCAGACAGATGAAGTGTTTATTAAGTATCTCCCGCAGGAGTTTAAAAAGCTTGAATATCAGGAGCAGGCGGTTTTAAACGCGAAAAAGATACTTCTGGAATACGGCGGCGTTTTTATCTCCGACGTTGTGGGTCTGGGAAAAACATACATTTCAGCAATGCTGGCAGGTCAACTGGATGGCAGAACACTTGTTATCGCCCCGCCGGTGCTTTTGGAAAAATCCAATCCCGGCTCCTGGCCAAATGTTTTTGAGGACTTTGGGATCAGACAAACCCGTTTTGAATCTCTTGGTAAACTGGACGACCTGTTGGCCATAGGAACAGACAAATATACAAATATTATCATAGATGAGGCACACCGCTTTCGAACCGAAACAACAATTACCTATGAGAAACTGGCGGAAATATGCCGCGGAAAAAGAGTTATCCTGGTAACGGCAACACCTTACAATAACACCCCACAAGATATTCTAAGCCTTCTTAAGCTGTTTCAGAAAGCCAAAAAAAGCACCATTCCCAATCTGCCTAACCTGGAAGCATTCTTTAACGGTCTGGATAAAAAACTTAAAAATCTGGACAGAAAGAAAGACTATACCAAATACATAAATACTGTAAGAGCAAACTCACGAGAAATACGCGATAAAGTTCTTAAATATTTAATGGTGCGCCGCACCAGGACGGAAATTGAAAAATATTTCAGTAAAGACATAAAAGAACAAGGTCTTAAATTTCCGGATGTTAAAAAACCTGAGCCGCTATTCTACGAACTCAATGACGAAGAAGACGGTATTTTTAATAAAACCATCAATCTGATTGTTAATAAATTCAAATACGCACGTTACATGCCCATGCTTTATTATGAAGGCAAAATTGACCAGCTTGAAGAGCAGTCCCAGAAAAACATGGGCCGGTTTATGAAAATCCTGCTTGTCAAACGGCTGGAAAGCAGTTTCTTTGCCTTTAGAAATTCCGTGGACAGATTCATGCATTCCTATGAAATGTTCATAAAAGAACTGGAGAACGGTAATGTCTATGTGAGTAAAAAACACACCAACAAGATATTTGAACTGCTTGAAAACGATGATGATGAGGCAGTCCAGCGATTAATAGATAAAGGCAAGGCGGGAAAATACGAAAGCCAAGATTTCAGAAAAGAACTCAGAATAGATTTGCAGCATGATCTTGACGTCCTTATGGAAGTCAAAAAGCTGTGGCAGAAAGTAAACCGTGACCCGAAGCTCCTAAAATTCATAAACGAACTGTCAAAAAATGCAGTTTTAAAAAACAATCATCTCATTATTTTTACGGAATCAAAGGAAACAGCCAATTATCTTTTTAAAAACATAAATGAAAAATATCCTGACAAGGTGCTTTTGTTTACAGGTGATTCAGGCGAGTCTGTCCGCGATAAAGTGCTTGAAAATTTTGACGCCCGAGCCCGGCACCCCAAAGAAGATTATCGAATACTTGTCTCCACTGAAGTCCTGGCAGAAGGCGTGAACCTGCATCGCGCCAATGTGGTGAGAGTGGGCCGTATTAACAGGGTTGATACACCCTTTGGCGTTATCCATACCTTCAATTTTTTCCCTACTAAACAATCCAATGACCAGATAAAACTGAAAGAAGCGGCAGAAGCGAAAATCAATGCCTTTTTAACCCTGCTTGGCGGCGATGCCGAGCTTTTGACCGAAGGGGAGCCAGTCGGCTCACATGAGCTGTTTGACCGGTTGACCTCAATAAAAGCGCTGGAAGGCGAGGATGAGGCGGAGGATAGCGATCTTAAGTATCTTCAGGTTATTCGGGATATCCGGGAAAAGGAATCAGACCTTTTTGAGAAAATAAAACGCCTGCCCAAAAAAGCACGCACTGCAAAGCTTAATGGTGATTTTTCACAATCGCTTATAACTTACTTCAGGCGCGGGAAACTGCAGAAGTTTTTCAGGGCGCAGGATAAGAAAGTAGCGAAAGAACTTGATTTTATATCAGCGGCAAAACTGCTTGAAAGCCAGCCTGATGAAAAAAGGAAGAAGCTCCCCGGAGAGATTTATGACCTCCTGGACAAAAACAAGGAAGCCTTTATTATCGCTACCACCGAAGAAATGTCTGAACCTCAAAAAAGAAAAGGACACGACAGCGCCACCAATATTCTGAGAATCCTAAAAGCGACCATGAAAAACACGCAGAAACTCACCGAGGACCAGGAGTTTTATCTTAAAAAGGTATTAATCCAGCTTGAAGAAGGCGGACTGCCCAAGCAGACGGCAAAAAATACATTAAAAGCCCTGAATGCGCTTAAAAATGAACTGGTAAATCCTTTCAAGGTGCTGGCAGTGCTCCAAACCCATATACCCGAAAGGCTGCTGAAAAGCCATTATGCCGAACAGAACCCGGCAGTATTCGGTAAACGTGAAGTCATACTCTCGTTATATCTATCAGGTGAATAAATATGGATAAACAGCAAGCACAAAATATTATCAGAGAAACCTTTGAAAGTTCTTTTGATAAAAGCGGTTTTACCGGATTTATCAAAAACCTTCTTAACAGGATAGATGACGCTCCCTTTACTTACCAGGGGAATTATATCCCCGATGCCTATAAACAATACATCAAGACACTGGAACGTATCGGTAAATTCAGTGACGGGGAAAATAGCATTGATATCCTTGTTATAACCTTACAGAAAGAGACGTCTCTTGAACGCGCCCGCACCATGCAGCGCAATTTTATCGCCTGGTACTTAAACGGCAGCCGGGGCGGTGAAATGAAAGACGCGGCATTGGCGGCCTTTGTCTCTCCCGTTGAAGAGGACTGGCGCTTTTCACTGGTCAAGATGGATTACAAATTTGAAAAAACCAAAACCGGCAGGATGAAGGTGAGGGAAGAATTCACTCCTGCCCGGCGCTGGTCGTTCCTGGTAGGTGAGAATGAAAAAAGCCACACCGCCCAGAGCCGTCTGGTTGATATTCTGGCAAATGATGAAAAAGCCCCAACCCTGGAAGAGATCGAAAACCGCTTTGATATTGAGACCGTCACCAAAGAATTTTTCCTCAAATACCGTGAACTTTTCATGCGCACCAAAGAAGAACTGGACAGGGTTATCAAAAAAGATCCGAAAGTCGAGGCTGATTTTGAATCCAAGGGCGTTGATACTGTAAACTTTGCCAAAAAACTACTGGGACAGATCATCTTTCTTTATTTTCTCCAGAAAAAGGGCTGGTTCGGTGTGGGCCGTGACGATGACTGGGGTACCGGCTCAAAAAACTTTTTACGTGAACTCTTTGATAAAAAACACGGGGATTATAAAAATTTCTTCAACGATATTTTGGAGCCGCTTTTCTATGAAGCTTTACGAACTGGTCAGGAAAGAGAACATGAAGACTATTATTACAGCCGGTTCAACTGCAAAATACCCTTCTTAAACGGAGGACTTTTTGATCCTATCGGCAACTACGACTGGGTGCATACCGATATAATTATCCCTGACAGGCTCTTTTCCAATACCAAAAAGACCAAAGAAGGCGATACCGGCGATGGCATCCTCGATATCTTCGACCGCTACAACTTTACGGTAAAGGAAGACGAGCCGCTGGAAAGGGAAGTGGCCATTGACCCGGAGCTATTGGGTAAAGCCTATGAAAAATTTAATGCCATTCGCCCGGATAATTATAATGAATTTAGCAAGGCATTAAAGAGCGGCAAGACCGGTGAGGAAAACAAATTTAACAAAAAGTTTGGTGTCTATTACACCCCTCGTGAAATTGTCCATTACATGTGCCAGCAGAGTTTGATCAACTATCTGGCAACCGAACTTGAAGGAAAGGCAAGCAAGGAAGATATCGAAAGCCTGATCCATACCGGCGAGCAGGCGAGCGAAAACGAAATAGCAGCACTGATAAAAGAACAAAACATAATAGAAGGGAAACAGAAAACCTCCAGGTACAAATTACAACTACCCGAAAGTATACGCAACAACGCCGCATTGATTGACGAGAAACTGGCGGACATCAACGTCTGCGACCCGGCAGTGGGTTCCGGTGCCTTTCCGGTGGGCATGATGAGTGAAATTGTAAGGGCGCGAAATGTGCTGTCAATGTTTGTTAAAGACAAAAACCGCGCTTCTTATGAATTTAAACGCCGCTGTATTGAACACTCCCTTTACGGCGTGGATATTGACCCGGGAGCAGTGGAAATAGCTAAACTGCGGCTGTGGCTTTCGCTGGTAGTGGATGAGGATGATATAAAAAATATCAAGCCATTGCCGAACCTTGATTATAAGGTGGTTTGCGGGAATTCCCTGCTAGGCGTGAAGAAAGACCTTTTTAATGCACATCTGTTTTCAGAATTGGAAAAACTAAAACCGTTGTTTTTCAACGAAACCAATCCCACTAAAAAACAAAAATATAAGAAGCAGATTGATGAACTAATTCGTGAGATTACCAACGGACATACGGAATTTGATTTTGAGGTTTATTTTTCAGAGGTGTTTCATCACAAAAGCGGATTCGATGTGGTGCTTGCCAATCCGCCTTATGTACAGATAAAACAGATTCCGTGGGATGATAGAAAAGTATTCGTTAAAAAATTCAAATCTGCCGTTGGGCGTTTTAACCTATTCTATTTTTTCTTAGAAATATCCAGTAATATTTTAAGACCTTCCGGTTTTTCCACCTATATTGTTCCAGATAGATTACTTCTTAATACTCAATGTGATAAATTGAGAAAATGGTTATTACAGGAACAAACTATATTGGAAATTGATTCCTTTATTAAAGGTGTTTTCCAAGCAGTGGTTGATAATATCATTATTTTTTATTGTAACAATCGTAGTCAGAAAAATAATATTAGCGTTAAAAATAACGTTGATATTGAGAATATTAAGAATATTTCTGCGTTTGAAATACCAATTACGTATTTTTTTAACTCTCCAAGTAATCAATTTGACCTATCGTACGACCCAAAGATTACCAATCTAATTAACAAGATTAAAAGCAATTCATTATCTCTTGAAAGCATAAGCGAAACAAAAGATGGAATTATTCAAGGCAAAGTATCTGATAAGCTTTTTTTAGACATGCCGTTAGATAAAGATTCCAAGCCATTATTATTCGGGGAAGATATAAATAGGTATTCAATTAGATTTAGAAATAAATGGGTTAATTATAAACCGAATGAAATAATGCGCTTGGAAGTAAAACGTAGAGGACCAGGTGTTAGGCATGGTCTTTGGATGAGAACACCGGTAATCTTTGAAAGAAATAAAATACTTACACGCCAGACGGCTGATGAAATTATTGCTGCCTACGATACAGATTATTTTTACTATTCAAATACGCTTCATGGTACAACCATAACCAATAGCAAATATAATCCACTTTATGTATTGGCTCTTCTGAATAGTACATTAATGACTTGGTATTATAGAAGTACTACCGCCGAGGAAGGAAAAGTGTTCGCACAGATTAAAATCGATCTTTTAAGAAAGTTACCGGTAAAAGAAACTTCTGACACAGAGCAGCAATGTATAATTAAGATCGTTGAGCACATTATTTCTATCACCCAGAGCGATGACTATCTTCAAAACCAACAAAAACAGGCCAAAGTAAAAGCCTTTGAAGCCGAAATCGACCAGCTCGTCTACAAACTCTATGACCTCACCCTGGAAGAAATAAAAATCGTAGAAGGCAAAGGTGAAAACACTGATTGAGCAGATAAAAACACGGGACAGTTTTGCGCAGTCATCTAGGGTGCGCTCTGCGCACCGTGTTGAATCCAATCCTTAATAAATGGTGCGCAGAGCACACCCTACATTTTGTCAATTATGCTTGGGTGGTAAAATTAGATATTTCTGTTATGATATTTAATTGACCAGACTTTCAAGCATTCAACTACTAATCATAAATTCTTCCCATGCCCTAGAAGTCAAGATTACGATAAGTAATCAAAAACTAAGGTGGGTCGTGTGCGTGGCCCGGGATTG
>JAFDHD010000145.1 GCA_019308995.1 Deltaproteobacteria bacterium
CTTGCAGGATCGTATGGACCACCCCCGAAGATCACACTATCTGGTAGCGGACGTATCTGACTAAAATCTGCGGTCACTGCTATATAACAACGGTTTACTCGCAGCTCTAAAACCTGTGATTACTCCAACATATCTGCAACTTAGTATCTCAAAATAATTTGTGATAATCAATTTCCTAAATACTGGTGTTCAACAATCATTATCCAATGCGTAACATCTAATAGCCTTCAAAAAATCAACAATAGCTCATGCATGTTTCAGTAGCCGGGTGCCCCACACAATCTTGCTGTTTTCTTAAATACCTCTTTTTGGGGTGGTGCATACAACTCGTTAGAGTTGTGTGCACGCCGTAGGCGCAAGAAGTCATTCCGTGACCAATGCAAATTCTCACAGATCTTATACATATACGAAAACGCTGATCTGTAGATTTAAAAATCGGTAGTCGAGATTATGCTTGTTTATGCCCTCAAACTTGCGGGGTATTACTTCTTGTTGCTTCGCAATACAGACAAAAATCCTGATTTTTGTCTGTACCACCCATCTAGTTCCATTTAAATTACAGGTCGGATTAATGAAGTAAATATTAAATAATATCAAATAATTACCCTCAAACTTATCTATATACCCGCAGAAAAGGTGTCAATTACAACCGGTGGTATCTGCAACCGATCTCAAGTTTTCCGCCATTTTTAAACCTGTACTACCTCCAACATATCTGCAACTTAGTATCTCAAAATAATTTGTGATAATCAATTTCCTAAATACTGGTGTTCAACAATCATTATCCTAAGCGTAACATCTAATAGCCTTCAAAAGGTCAACAATACTCATGGCATGTTCAGTAGCCAGAAAACGATGGATGTCATGGCCTTAACGAAGTGCAAAGAATGCGGCAAAGAGATCAGCGACAACCGGGCCGACTACTCGCCAGAAGAAGCCCACATCAGCCATATCCATGGGATAGTATGAGAACAAGTAATTCAAGGCCACCCGCGGTTTATAATTTCCTAGTCGCCCGGCCTTATATTCCGGGTGACGCTTTTGAGCAAGCGGCTGAGCTCCTCGTTCTGAAAGCGAAGCCCCTGTAATAATTTTCGCCTTTCAAGGGAGAGCCTCTGAAGGCCCCAGAGGCACCTTTGCAGGGTCTCTTCCTGGGTGTGACGCTGGAAATAAAGAGGCAGGTTGACCTCAAAAAAGGAGAGGCTATCCGCGTCCTTAAGCAGATCGGAGCGGGGGTCCCCGCCTGTTTCGTGACAGCGGACCAGGCGGCAGACGTCTTCGGCCAGGCCGTCCGGCGTTCCGCACCCGGACATGACCTCCTTCAGGATTTGAGCGCTGTTTAAGGCGTGGGCGGATTTAAAGGCGCTGAAATCGGTAAAATCGGCCTGGCAAACTTTTTGCTCCTCAAGGGCCCGTTCGATGTCATGCCCGAGCGCGGCGATTCTCAGGGCTTCATCCGCGTCAGGCTCAAGCCTCAAGAGCCAGTCAAGCGTGTTTCGGGAATGGCCCGGGTCTTCCGGGACTTTTGATTTGGCGATGATTTCATGGATTTTCTGCCTGACGCAGCCGATGCTATCCATGGCTCTGGCAGACAATGACGCGCCGAACGGTTTCCGCATTCATGATCACGGCGATGATGATGAGGGTCAAAAAGGGCAGGTTGAGCAGGGCGCCTAAAAAGATGAGAAAGAGGCGCATGTCTCGCCCCAGGCGAAGGCTGCGGCCGGGTTTAATCCGCTCGCGCATCAGGCCGTCATACTTGTCCGCTGTATAGCTGAGCATGAAGGAGCCGATGATGGCTAAAAATCCCACGGCCATGACAGCGTCCTGAGGATTTTTTCCATAGGCATGCCAGGTCAGCCCGAAGAGCAGGAACGCATCCGCATAGC
The DNA here is from genome assembly GCA_019308995.1 of Deltaproteobacteria bacterium. NCBI lineage: Bacteria > Pseudomonadati > Myxococcota > Myxococcia > Deltaproteobacteria bacterium. The sequence goes on from JAFDHD010000145.1 coordinate 1,890, forward strand.
GGTCCAGGACCGCATCGAACCAGCCGCCAAAAGGGCTGGCCTGAAACTTGAGCCGCGATATCTCCCCGTCGCAGCCGTCAACAATGGAAGCAAGTTGAGCCAGAAGTCCTCCGAGGGCCAGGGTGATATAGCCGCCGACCATGAACAGGGCCGCAGCCAGGAGAGAGATGAGAAAGGCGGCCAGGGAGATCTGGTTCGGCGTGACAGGAGTTTTGGCGAGGTGTCTGGAGATTCTGAGGGACAGGGGGCGGTTGATGTACCGGGCGACCGGCCCGTCGGCTGGTTTGCCTTTGAGGTGGCGCAGGAGGTAATCTTCGGCCTTGTCCAGGGCCTCGGGGTCATCCACGTCAACCCAGAACTTGCCTTGAGTCTTAAAGGCCTTGACCCTGCCTCTGGACGCAAGGAGCCTCACCGCGCTGGAAAGCGCGCTGTCGCCGGATTTTGATATGCTTTCTTTGATCCCCTGGAAGATGACCGGCGAGCTTAGGAAGATGCCGGTGTCAAAGGCATTGAACTCCTTGATATTCTTACCGATATTTACGACCTTCTCTTCCTTAAACTCCACCTTGGTTACGTCGTCCAGGCGGGCCAGACAGTTGCTAGTGTCGAGGTCAACGGCCAGCGCGATCTCGCCCTCGCCCAGGGGCTGCCCTTTCAGGTCTTTTAAGATATCAACGTCGAAAAGATGGTCCGCCATCAAGAGGACGAACTTCTCCTTGAGGTGTTTCTCGGCCTTGAGCACTGAGAGCGCATTACCCTCTTCCCAGGCCTCATTGATGACATGAGTGATCTTCGTATGGCGCTTAAGCGCCAGGTCGTCCAGAAAAAGGCGCACCTTTTCGCCCTTAAAGCCGGTGACCACGTAAAAGTCGTCCATACCGGCTTCGAGGGCTGACCGGATGACTCGTTCGATGAGAGGCACGCCCAGGATGGGGACAAGGGGTTTGGGGTTACCTTTTTGGTAAAGCCTGCTGCCCTTCCCTGCGGCGATGATCAGACACTTCATCTACCATCTCCATGCGGGTTCCGCGGATAAAGGCTTCGGTCATGCGAAAGGCTTCATCGTCGGTGTACTGCCGCGGCGGATGTTTCATGAAGTAGGCCGAGGGTGAATAGAGGGTGCCGCCCTCACCCCGGTCCAGGGCGATCTTACAGCAGCGGATGGCGTCAATGGTAACGCCGGCGGAATTGGGGGAGTCTTCGACTGAGAGTCTGAGCTCCAAATCCATGGGCACGTCTCCGAAGAGCTTTCCTTCCATGCGGATAAAGCAGACCTTGTTGTCCTTTTGCCAGGGAACATAATCACTGGGTCCGACATGGATGTTCTCGCTGTCCAGCCGTTCGGCCGCGACTGACTGTACCGCCTCTGTTTTGGAAGTTTTTTTGGAGATGAGGCGGCTGCGGTTGAGCATATTCAGGAAATCCGTGTTGCCACCGGTGTTGAGCTGATAGGTTCTCTCCAGCTTGACCCCGCGTTTCTTGAACAGGTCGGTCAGCATGCGATGTGTAATCGTGGCTCCGAGCTGTGACTTGACGTCGTCCCCGATGATAGGAAGATTTTTTTCCTTGAAACGCTGGGCCCACAAGGGATCGCTGGCGATAAAGACAGGCATGCAGTTCACCATGGCGACCCCGGCCTCAAGGGCGCACTCCATATAAAACCTTGCGGCCTCCTCAGAGCCAACAGGCAGGTAGTTCATCAGGACTTCAGTGCCCGATTCCTTGAGTACTCCGATAATCTCCTCGCGGCTCGCCTCCGGTTCGTCACTCAGGACATAGGTATTCTTAGCGCTGTATTCCTGCATGTGTTCGGAGAACCCGTCCAGAATCTGCCCCATCCTGACCACAGCGCCGGTGAGCGGAATATCTTTACAAAACACAGCCGTGCAGTTGGGTGAGGCAAATATGGCCTCAGCCGCATCCTTCCCAACCTTGCGCTTGTCAATATCAAACGCGGCCACCACCTTGATATCAGAAGGCTTATATCCATTGATCTCCCAGTGCATCAGCCCGATGGCGTCACGCTCATCTTTATCTTTGTAATAATTAATTCCCTGGATCAGGGAACTTGCACAATTCCCAACACCCACAATACCGATCTTGATTCCACTCACAAACAGTTACCTCCATTCAAACACAGCTTTAAAAAAGACGGCTCAGAGAATTCGACTTAGTGTTATGTCGCGAAATTAGATGATTAAATTGTTTCGTGGCTTGTCATTGCGAGTCCTTCGCTTTCGCTCTGGACAGGCTTTGCGAAGCAAACTCTCAATTCCTGCTGAACTGCTTCGTCGCTAAAGCTCCTCGCAATGATGAGTCGTTTCGAAAATAACGGAAAGTCCATTTGAAATATTATCATTATTTACGAGACACCATAACTTGATCATTATTTCTTTACACGGCTTCCGCTAAATGCTGAGGAATAAATTAACTCACCTCCTTACAATAGTAAGCTTTGAAGACCGCCGGTCAAATAACGTAAAATCCCATTTATTTTTACCACCTGGGCTATGGAACTAAGTTACATAGTTGGAGTCTATCACCTTAGATCGTTTTATGCAATTTATCTTCAGCATCCCTTGACAGCCTGGTAAAAATGTCTCCTTTAACTGCTGAGCTGCATTGATGTTATTATGAACTGTCATGGCGAGCCTCCGGCCCTCTGGCAGCCCCTATCTCTAAAACTCATAATCGGTATTCTAGGGGCGGGGCTTATCCCCACCCGTATTTTGTTGATGACTCAAAATCGGTATTGTAGGGGCGGGCTTTATGCCCGCCCGTATATTTCTGGTCTTTCATATGTCAATAAAGGCCAGGGCTAGCATGAACGCGCTAATAAACAACGGGTCATACATAATATAAAAAACGTGCAAATTAAGCCGCTTAAGCTGATTTTATTTTTTTCGCCTTGGCCAGGTATGTGTCCAGGTTTTTCTTGATCTCCAGTTTATTAAACTTGCCCACACTGGTTTTGGGTATTTCATCGGCGATGAGGATATAATCAGGAAGCATCCATTTTGTAATCTTGCCTTTTTCCACGCCCTCGGCTTCAAGGAATTGCATGATGTCTTTCTCGGTTTCAGTAGCCCCGGGTGCGAGCGTTACCATGGCCATGGGTCTTTCGCCCCATTTTTCATCCGGCACACCGAAGTAGGTTGCTTCCAGCACAAAATTAGCCGTAGCGGTCAGGTTTTCAAGCAGCACGGTCGGAACCATTTCCGCCCCGCTCCTGATCATGTCTGAGACCCTGTCCGCGATGGTGATGTAGCCTTCTTCATCAACCTTGGCGACGTCCCCGGTATGGAACCATCCGTCACGCCAAACCTCGGCGGTTTTCTCGGGATCCTTATAATACTCCTCCATGATCCAGGGACCTCGCATCACGATCTCTCCGATGGTCTCATCGTCCTGAGGCACCGGGGTCCCCTGCTGATCCACCACCTTTACTTCAAGCCCGGGAACGGCTATGCCCGTCTTGACCTGGAGCTTCTCCAGCTCCTCCTCGGGCAGGTGGCGCATGGTCTTCTTGGTAAAAGCGGTAATGGTCACCGGCGCGGTTTCAGTCATGCCGTACCCGGAGGCCGCGGTAAAGCCGGGAATCATCTTTTCAGCCTTGGCTTTTAACCCTAAAGGCAGCGCGGCCCCGCCAACGCCCACGGTCTTTAAGCTGCTCAAATCATACTTGCTTAAGTCCTCGTACTCAATGAGCATCGCCAGAATGGTCGGAACCAGGCCCGTGCTGGTGACCTTTTCAGTCTGAACCAGGTCGCAGAATCCTTCAACGGTGAACATGCCGGGCAGCACCACCTTGTTGGCCGCAAAAACAGAACTGTAAGGCATGCCCCAGGCGTGGATGTGAAACAAAGGCACGTTGAACAGCGGAACTCCGGCCTCACCCTGGTGTTCAATTGAAGGGTCCGTAACAAAGGCCATGTGGAGGCCCAGATGCACAACCATGAGGTAGAGCGCCCGGTGCGTGAACATGACTCCCTTGGGCAGGCCGGTGGTGCCGGTGGTGTAACACAGGGTGGCATAGGTATCCTCATGAAGGACCGGCCATTCGAAATCCGGGGACTGCCTCTTGATCAAGTCCTCATATGCATAGAGATTCTTGATCTTGGTATTTTCGGGCAGGCCCGGTTTATCCGAGATGTAGACAAACGCTTCCACCGTGTCCTTGATGCGGTCGTAGATGCCTTCCACCAGAGGCAGAAAGATGTCGTCGAAGAAGATGATCTTATCTTCAGCGTGGTTAATGGTATAAGCGATGTGATCTAAGGAAAGCCGCATGTTGATCGGATGCAGCACCGCGCCGATGCAGGAGACGGCGTAGTAAAGTTCGAGGTGGTAATGGTGCGTCAGGGCGATGGTCGCGATGCGGTCGCCCGGGTGGCCCGGTTTTCCAGGCTGTACCCCGAGCGCTTGCAGGGCCTTTGCCATTTGGCATGTCCGCTGGTACCATTCCATCCAGGTGAACCGGAAGTATTCGGCGGTTTGCGGGTTGCGGTAGACTACCCCTATTTCGTCTGGATACAGGCTGACCGGCCTTTTCATGAAGGTCGTAAGGAGCAGCGGATAGTTAATGCTGTACTCAGGATAGGTCTTAACTGCCATTTCCTCCCCCTTTTTGTATTGCTTTAATTAAAATGGTTTTACCAGCCGGGTTGATGACTGCCTTCAAACACAACAGCAGACTCCTCCGGCCACCCTCAGGCCAGAGTACTTATTCTACCTCTTAAGGAACGCTTTATTGTGAAGGTGATCGTAAGAGAAAATTCATGGTGTGTCAAATGAAAAGCAGCCTGACCTTTAACCAGGCGTCTTAAGACCTCTGGGGCCTAGTGTTCTGTCAACTTGATAATGTTGGATAAAGTCGTTTCAATTTGATTCTGGCGTCTGCCGTCGTGAATCGCCAGTCCACTTTGGTCTCAGCGGCGTTGCGTCGGTGCTCC
>JAFDHD010000146.1 GCA_019308995.1 Deltaproteobacteria bacterium
TTTGATAATGTCAAGGTTCGCCAGGCCATGGCCTATGCCATGGACCGCGACTTCATTATTCAGAAGCTGCACCACGGCCTCACAAGACCCTGTACCGGCCCGCTGTATCATTCGAGTCCGTTTTACACGGATGACGTTAACATGTATGACGTTGATCTCGAAAAAGCCAACAAGCTGCTGGATGAAGCGGGTTACCCTCGCCAGGCTGACGGCGTCCGCTTTTCCGCCACCCTGGACTGGATTCCCGGTACTCCTGATGATCAGCAGATTGTGGCCGAATATCTGAAGCCGCAGTTTCAAAAGGTTGGTATCAAGATCGAGCTGCGCTCCCCGCCTGACTTCGGGACCTGGTTAAAGCGGATATCCACCTGGGATTACGATCTCACCATGAATCTTCCTTTTTGCTATCCTGACCCGATTATTGGCGTGCACCGTTTGTACCTTTCCAGCAATATCAAGCATATTCCCTGGAGCAACACGCAAGGATACCGCAACTCCAGAGTTGATGAAATCCTTGACCAAGCCGCGGTGGAGATGAATTTTGATAAGCGCAAAGCGCTCTATGTTGAATTCCAGAAGATTGTGACCGATGAACTGCCGCTGATCTTTATTCATGAATTGGCAAGTTTTACCTTCCTTAACAAGGAGCTTATGGGCTGGCCCACCGGTATCTGGGGCCTCATGGGTCCAGGCGACGGGTTGTACTGGAAGCAGGGACGCGCGCCCAAGTAGAGACATTAGACCGGGGTGGGCGTGTCATCTGGCGCGCCCATCCTTAAGCTGCATCTCTATCTGTTCTTAAAGGTGATTTTGGGGCGTGAAATTTTTTAGCGCCATACTGAAGCGTACTGTCTACGCCGTGCTGCTGATGCTCGCGGTGATCATCCTGAATTTTTTCCTGATCCACCTCGCTCCGGGCGATCCGGTCGAGACGCTCGTGGGCGAGATGGGCGGCGCCACCCCGCAAATCATCGCTCAGATCCGAGCTGACTACGGCCTCGATAAAAGTCCGCCCCGGCAGCTGTTAGCCTATATCTCTAAAATGGTAAGGTTTGACCTGGGCATGTCTTTTAATTATGACCGGCCGGTTACGGCCGTCATCCTAGAACGGCTTCCGGCAACGCTTCTGCTGGTCATAACCTCCCTCCTGCTCGCTATTTTTTTGGGCACCATGCTTGGCGTCATTGCGGCTCAAAGACCCCGGGGGTATGTCAGTCCTCTGGTGACCATCGTCTCGCTGGCCGGGTTTTCCGCTCCGGTCTTCTGGACGGGGATGATGCTCCTGGTCTTGTTCTCTTATCTCATCCCGGTTTTTCCGAGCTTTGGCATGAGGGAGGTAATTTTCGGGGGAACCATACTGGATCAAGCGCTTGACATCCTTCATCACCTGGCCCTGCCAGCCATAACTTTATCCAGTATCTACTTTGCGCTATACAGCCGACTGACGCGGGCGAGTATGCTCGATGTCCTCGGGTCCGACTACATCCGCACCGCACGCAGCAAAGGATTGAACGAAAAGGTCGTGGTTTACAAACACGCTTTGAAAAATGCCTTGCTGCCTGTGGTCACCATGGCTGGTCTTCAGTTCAGCCAGCTCATTGCCGGGGCGGTCGTTGTGGAAACCGTGTTCAGTTGGCCGGGCATGGGTCAGCTTGCTTTTGAATCAATCCTGAGACGTGATCATCCGCTGCTCATGGGGATTCTTTTTTTCTCAACCCTGATTGTGGTGGTGGCCAATATTCTTACAGACCTGTCATACCGGTTGCTCGATCCACGCATCAAATAGGTGATGTCATGAGGACCCTGGATTCCTCTGCAGACGCCGCGCCGCCTTCAAGACGTTTTCTTGAGGCCTGGCTTATGTTCGCCGCCAACAAGGCCGCGCTCCTGGGCTTGGCGTTACTGGTCGTGGCCGCCTTCCTGACCGTCTTCGGTCCGCGCGTGTATCCTGTCAATCCCTTCGAGATAGTGTCAGCGCCCATGACGCCGCCGAAGCAAGGCCTGTGGCTGGGCAGCGACTATCTGGGGCGGGACGTGCTCGCCGGTATCGTGCACGGGGCCAGGGTCACTCTTTTGATCGGATTTACCGCTACCATAGTCTCAGCCAGCATTGGCATCATTATCGGGGTCCTGGCCGGTTTCTACGGCGGGTGGATTGACACCTTCTTGATGCGTGTCACGGAATTTTTCCAGGTTTTACCGGCCTTGCTCCTGGCCATGGTCCTGGTGGCCCTGTTTTCACCGAGCCTCTTGACTGTCATCTTCGCCATCGGTGTGGTCAGTTGGCCGGGGGTGGGGCGTTTGACCCGGGCCGAATTTTTAAAAATCAAGGAGAGTGAATACGTTTTAGCGGAACGGGCCGTGGGCGCGCACAGTCGGAGCATTATGTGGCGGGTCATTCTGCCCAACTCCCTTCCGCCATTGATCGTGATCATGGCCCTGGGTGTCGGCGCCGCTATCCTTTTCGAGGCTGCCTTGAGCTTCCTCGGGCTCGGAGACCCCAACACCTTCAGCTGGGGCTACATGATCGGCGCTTCGAGGGATTACATCTGGGACACATGGTGGGCCATCACATTTCCAGGCCTGGCCATCTTCTTGACCGTGTTGAGCATCAGTCTGGTCGGCGACGGATTGAATGACGCGCTGAATCCCAAGTTGCGGCAGCTATGAACGAAAACAAGCCCTTATTACAGGTCGAGGATTTGTGCGTTGATTTCGCCACGCGTAAGGGCGCCCTCCGTGTGCTTGATCATGTCGGCCTGCATGTAAATCAAGGCGAATCGTTAGGGATCGTCGGCGAAAGCGGGTGCGGCAAGTCCATGACCGCACTGGCCATCATGCGCCTCGTGCCTGCCCCCTCGGGCCAGATCACAAAAGGCAGAATCCGGCTCCGAGGCCTTAACCTCCTCGAACTGAGCGAAAAACGTATGCAAAACGTGCGCGGTAACGATATTTCAATGATCTTCCAGGAGCCCATGACGTCGCTCAACCCCGTCTTTACCATCGGCATGCAAATCGCTGAAAGCATCGAGCGCCATCAGAACGCCTCCCGCGCCGAGGCCCTGGATAAGGCGGCTGAAATCTTAGCGGCTGTTCAGATCCCTGAAGCCGCGCAACGGCTCCGTCAGTATCCGCATGAGCTTTCAGGCGGCATGCGCCAGAGGGTCATGATCGCCATGGCCCTTTCCTGCCAGCCCAGCGTGCTCATCGCGGATGAGCCGACCACCGCTCTAGACGTCACCGTTCAGGCGCAGATATTTGATCTGCTGCTCGATATCCAGAACAGGATGGGCACGGCCATTATTTTAATAACCCATGACATGGGCGTCATTGCCGAAACCACGGATCAAGTTGTGGTCATGTACGCCGGGCGCAAGGTCGAGGAAGGCCCGGTGCGGGAGATCATCACCAGCCCTCGCCACCCTTATACTCAGGGCCTGCTTAAATGCATCCCGGATCTTAAAGCCGACCCCGGTCCGGACCGGGAGGAGCTGACGGAAATCCCGGGAATCGTTCCGGATTTGAGTCTGCTGGACGCCGGGTGTTCTTTCAGACCCCGCTGCCCATACAGCGCCACGCGCTGCAGAGAAAAAAAACCTCCTGACTTTGAGGTCGGAGAAAACCACCGGGCGGCCTGCTGGTTAGTGGAGGCAGTTTAATGACCGACTTAATTCTGCTTCAGATCAACGACCTCTGCACTCACTTTCAGCTGCCGCGGACTCACATCTTCGCTCCCAGACAAACCGTTTTTGCGGTGGACGGAATCAGCTTTGAAGTGGCGCGCGGCCGGACCTTCGGCCTGGTCGGCGAAAGCGGCTGCGGTAAATCCACCACCGCCTTATCAATACTGCGCCTGGTTGAACCGACTTCGGGTTCGATCATTTTCGACGGCCTGGATATACCCGCGCTTAAGAAAGAAGACCTCAGACGCCTGCGCCGCCGCATGCAGATCATATTCCAGGATCCATACTCGTCCCTGAACCCGCGAGCCACCGCCGGTGATATTGTGGCTACTCCGCTTAAAATACAAAAGATTGGAACGTCCCGCCAGCGCGCCGATCGCGTCGCGGAATTGTTTGATCTGGTGGGATTGCGGCCGGAGCAGCGGACCGCTTATCCGCACCAGTTTTCAGGAGGTCAGCGCCAGCGGGTTTGCGTGGCCCGGGCCCTGGCCTCTCATCCGGACCTCATCGTATGCGACGAACCGGTGTCCGCCCTTGACGTGGCCATACAGGCACAGATTTTGAACCTTTTGCTGCGGCTGCAGAAGGAACTCGGTTTGACGTATCTTTTTATCTCGCATGATATGGCCGTAATACAGCACATGTGCGACGAGATCGCGGTCATGTATCTGGGCAAGATTGTCGAAAGATCAGATCGCCGCTCGCTGTTTAAAGAGCCGTTGCATCCCTATACCCAGGCGCTGCTTTCAGCCGTCCCGACAATTGACATGGAAATAAAACGTTCGACCAGGCGGGAACACCTGAAAGGCGACCCGCCCAGCCCGATAAATCCGCCTTCCGGCTGCCGCTTTCATACGCGCTGCGCCCACGCTAAGCGAGAGTGCTTCGAGGACGATCCTCAACTTTTAGAAATCCTCCCCGAACACTGGGTGGCCTGTCATCTCGTCCGGCCGGCGTTACACCGGATCAAGACACGCCCTGAAAATTAATACCGCATCGAGTGAAGGCCGGCCGCGGCGTCGCTCGATAGAAAATGTGAGGAGAATCAACATGAAAGCAAACCAGTTATTTATTAATGGCAACATCGTAACCATGGCCCCGCAGTCGCCTGAAGCAACGGCGTTCGCCATCATGGGCGATCGTTTCTGCGCTGTGGGCCGCGATGATGAAATCAGGCAATGGATCGCAGAAGATACCAGGGTGGTAGACCTGGAAGGTCAAACCGTGATCCCGGGCTTCATCGAAACCCATAATCATATGTCCATGTATGCTGTGCGGCTATCGCACACTGATTGCGGCACACCCCCCAACCAGGAGATTGAAGAGGTGAAAGCCCGGTTGAAGGAGACGGCCGCGTCTCTTAAGCCCGGTGAATGGGTTATAGGATGGGGTTACGACGATACTCTTATTACCGATAATCGGCACCTGACGCGGGTTGACCTGGATAAAGCCTGTCCAGAGAACCCTGCTTTCGTCAGCCACATTTCCGGCCATCTGGCGTATGTTAACTCCAGGGCATTGGAAATAGCCGGCCTAGGGCCTCAAACCCCTCAACCGGCCGGAGGTGAGATCCGCAAGGACGAGCGCGGCGAACCCACGGGGCTGCTTCTGGAGCCGGGGGCCATAATGCCGTTTTTGCAACTGATTCCCAGACAAACCGTGCCTGAACTCAAGGACGATTTGCAAAAGGCCATCCAGTATTTTCACCGGGCCGGGATCACCAGCATTCACGATGGAGCCGTCGGCCACTTAGCCCCCGTGGATTTTACGGCTTACCGGGAGCTCGAAGCCGAAGGCCGGCTTAAGTTGCGAGTCTATTTAACTATCCTGGAATTTGTTTACCAGAAATTCATCGAACTGGGCCTGGGCCGGGGGTTCGGTTCTGACTTTCTCAAACTTGGATCAGTTAAACTGTTCCAGGACGGCTCCATTCAGGGCCTGACCGGCGCCCTTAAAGAGCCGTATTTTAACAAACCCGATCACAGGGGCGAACTAATCTTCACCCAGGAGGTCCTGGACGGGTTCGTGGAGAAATACCATGGCGCGGGCCTGCAAGTTGCTATCCACGCCAATGGCGACCGCGCCATTGAATCCTGCCTTCTGGCTCTGGAAAAAGCGGATCGCAAATTTCCCGGGCAAGACCTTCGCCACATGATTATTCACTGCCAGACCGCGTCCAGGGATCACATCCGCCGCATGAAGCGACTGGGGGTAATTCCCAGCTATTTTGTGAACCATGTGTACTACTGGGGAGACCGCCATGCTTCCATCTTCCTGGGGCCTGAACGGGCTGAGCGCATCAGCCCCTTAGCGTCCTCTTTAAAAGAAGGTTTGATTTTCACCCTGCACTCGGACCTTCCAGTCACCCCGGTTGAACCTTTATCCTCCATCCATAACGCCGTGAACCGGATCACCCGGCAAGGCAGGGTGCTTGGTCCGGAGGAACGGATTTCTCCCCTGGAGGCCCTCAAGGCCTACACGGAATACGCCGCCTTTTGCAGCTTTGAAGAAGACTTGAAGGGGTCCATCGAGGCGGGTAAGCTGGCCGACTTTGTTATACTATCCGATAATCCCCTAAGTATCGAGCCTGATAAGATCAAGGACATCCAGGTGTTGAGGACCGTGGTTGGAGGGGAAACTGTTTATAAAAACGAGATAACATAACACTGACTGGGGGAGATGATCCAAAAAGCCGGATGGGGGCTTTCGCGAAAAAGATTCCCTTGTTTAGGCTTATAGCGGCTAGCAGAATTACATTCTTTTTAACTGAACCCGGGAGTGTTAAAATTGAGATTGTTTCGTGGCTAAGGCTCCTCGCAATGACATTTTATAACGATATCAAAGACATGTCATTGCGAGCCCCCGGCCCTTTGGCAGAAGCCGTAGGGTTATTTGACAAAGAAACTGTTTTCAAGCTTTGGAAGTGGGCGGGGATAAACCCCGCCCGTATATTTCCGGTCTTTCATGTGTCAATAAAGGCCAGGGCTACTATGAACGCGCCTATAAACAACTACATTTTCAAGCGGAAAGTATTTTTGTTACTCACTCCGAAGTCCTGGCCGGCTGTGATGACAACATTTTTTTGCCAGGTTCACAGAAGATAAGATTAACCCACAGGCGTAACGAAAGGGGATGTTGCGCCTGCCAGGGTGA
>JAFDHD010000147.1 GCA_019308995.1 Deltaproteobacteria bacterium
TGAGTTTGCCGATCATTTCCAGGACCAGCTCCTGTGCGAAGCCAAGGTCCACGATTACCTGGGCCTGGATCCAATGTACAATGTGGGCATAAAAACCGGAGGCGCCACCGGCGGCTCGGCCATACTCACCGGGGCCATGGCAATTGCCAGTGGCTACGCCTCCTGCGTCCTGGTAGCCGGGTGGGAAAAGATGGACGAGGTGGACACCCGGACTGGCAACTTTTACATCTCCACTGCGGCCTGTAAAGACTTCGAGACCCGCATGGGCCGCGTTTACTCCTCCTATTACGCGCCCATGGCCAACCGCTTTGCCTGGGCTTACAACCTCAGTGAAGTCACACGGGCCAAGGTAGCCGTGAAAAACCGCGGCTACGCCGTGAGCAACCCCAACGCCCAGCAGCCGGGCCATCATACCGTCGAGGAGGTGCTCGCGTCTCCTATCAGCGCCTACCCGCTCCGTTTCCTGGAATGCTGCGCCATGTCCGCCGGCGCGGCCTGCGTGCTCCTGTGCGATGAGGAGATGGCCCATAAACTCAGCGACACGCCTTGCGAGTTGTTTATCGCTGGCGGCACCCACACCCTGCGCGTCGCCGACCGACGGCCTATGGAGATTCCGCTGCTGCCTCATGAGGAACCCGATCAGTACGATGAAATGCTCAAGCAGAGCCCTCGCTGGCCTGGTTTCGAATCCTTTCTCTCCTCCCGGTTTGCCGCTTACCTGACATACCGTATGGCCGGCGTCAAAGACCCCCTCGAGGAACTGGACCTGGTGGAATTGCATGACGCCTTCACTATCAGCGATATCCAAACATACGGTGATATCGGTCTGAGGCCTTACGGCCAGGAACCAGACTTCATTGAGAGCGGTGACGCTTACTTTGGCGGTAAATGCCCGGCCAACCTCTCCGGCGGTCTGCTGGGCGCCATGCACGCTGTAGGGGCAACCGGTATCTGGCAGGCAGCAGAATGCCTCTGGCAAATCCAAGGCAAATACGACTACTTTCACAGCCATGACAAATGGTGGAAACGAGCAGGCAAGGAAAAACCAGCCGACTGGAAAAGCCTGCAAGTCCCGGAGGCAAAACAGGCCCTCTGGGTCAGCCACGCCGGTGTCGGCTCTCATGTCACCACCGGTATCCTGCGAAAAGCCTGGTAGAAAAAAGGAGGATAATTGAAATGGCCAAAAATTCCGACGATTCCGTTACCACTGAATATACTGGCACACCCCTTGATCTCTATGACAGTGAACCGGCCTGGGTCGTAAACTGGCCTCGCACACTCACCCATCATCACACTTATGGTCAACTGACCCCCTTCTTCAAAGGGCTGACCCAAGGCAAGCTTCTGGCCACCCGGTGTTCAAACCCAAATTGCCTTGAAAAATCCACCTTTCTTCCCCCCCGGGCCGACTGTCCGGATTGTTATGCCAAGACGGAGTGGATCGAAGCGCCAACAGAAGGCAGAATCTACACCTTCACCAGGGTGGATTACGCGGGCATCGGCATCGAGATGAAGACGCCGTACTGGCAGATTGACATCGAGATAAAAGGCATAGACACCATTTTTAAAGGCTACCTCCTCTCTGGCAAACCTGAAATCGGAATGAAGGTCAAAGCCCAGTTCCGTACTGAAAATCCCACTCATACCATTTTAGATATCTACTGGATACCAGCCGAATGAGCAGGAGCCTTCCGCCTGAAGAGATTGCCAAAAGCTGAAAAGAAATCAGGCCTTAAACAGGCAAAAATAAATATATTCGTTTGAGGCGATCATGATTAAGAGCGGAGAAAACAATGGATTTTGAGATGTCCATGGAGCAGGAGATCCTGCGAAAAACAGTCCGCGACTTCGCGGTGAAAAAGATCAGGCCGGTGGCACGAGAGCTGGATGAGAAGGAAGCGTTCAGCCTGGACACCTGCCAGGCCATGGGCGATCTGGGTCTTTTTGGTATGATCGTGGATGAGGCCTATGGCGGACAGGAAATGGATTATATTTCCTACGCCATCGCGGTTGAGCAAATGGCGCGTATAGACGGCTCTCACGCCGCCACCATCGCGGCTGGCAACTCGCTGGGCATAGGCCCTATCTATTATTTCGGAAACGAGGAGCAAAAAAAGAAATACCTGCCTGACCTGTGCCACGGCCATGCTCTCTGGGGCTTTGGCCTCACAGAGGCAGGCGCTGGCTCAGATGCTGGCAATGCGCAAACGACCGCCGTTTTAGACGGGGATATGTGGGTGGTTAACGGCTCTAAGATCTTTATCACTAACGCCAGCACCCCCATCAGCCTCGGGGTGACCGTCCTGGCCAGAACCGGCGCCCGTGAGGATGGACGACCGGAGCTGTCTTGCATCCTGATCGAGCATGGTACGCCGGGCTTTGAGGCCCGAACGATGCATGGCAAGATGATATGGCGGGCTGCGAATACTTCGGAACTCTATTTCGAGGATTGCAGAGTGCCAAAGAAAAACCTGCTGGGAACGCAGGGCCATGGCTTTCATCAGATGTTGGAAACCCTGGACGCCGGTCGGCTCTCAATCGCGGCCATGGGTGTCGGAGGCGCTCAAGGGGCGTTTGATCTGGCCAAACGCTATGCCCAGGAAAGGGTGCAGTTTGGCAGACCCATCAGCACCTTCCAGGTCAACGCCTTTAAGTTAGCCGATATGGCCCTGGAAATAGAGGCCGCGCGCCTTCTGCTCTACAAGGCCTGCTGGCTGCGGGACAACCATAAGTCCTTCAGCAAGCTCGCGGCTATGGCCAAACTCTACGCCTCAGAGGTCATGGGTCGGGTGGTGAACGAAGCGGTTCAGCTCCACGGCGGCTACGGCCTGATGAAGGAATACGATATAGAGCGTTTTTATCGCGATCAGAAGCTGCTCACTATCGGTGAAGGCACCAGCGAAATACAGCGGCTGGTTATCGCCCGGCTTATCGGGGTTATTTAATACCAGGTTGCGATCAAACATTTACTAACGAATTGTCATTCCGAGCCCCCGGCCCTCTGGCAGAAGCCATAGGGTTATTTGACAAAGAAACTATTTTCAAGTTTCAGAAGAGGGCGGGGATAAACCCCGCCCCACAATACCGATTTAGAGCGAATGGCAAAAATACGTTCCGATTGAAAAGGTCTGAGATTGCCTCTTAATGGGTGCTTCGTCACTTCGTTCCTCGCAATGACATTTTTTAATAATATCAATAGGATGTCATTGCGAGAGCCGCGAAGCAATCTCGATCTTGATACTCTTGTATTCATTCAAACGGAACATAATTTTGACAACCACTATAGAGTAGGGGCGGGGTTTATCCCCGCCCGTATATTTCTGGCCTTTCATATGTCAATAAAGGCCAAGGCTAGTATGAAGGCGCTTATAAACAACGGGTCAGATATAGTATAAAAAAACGTGCAGATTCAATGGGTTTCATACTAGTAAATCCTGAAGCAGGAAAAACAGTTTTTTAGAAGGAGCTTTAGCGACGAAGCACCCATTAAGATCTTATAATAATTATTGACTAATTTGAGATTGCCTTACGACTCCTGCTCCAGCAAACAGGGCCCGGGCACACCGTTTGATTTTCGCTAACTATACAGCACGGCCAGGATACGGACAGGATTCCGTCCAAAAGGGCGCACCAGGTGAGGCTGAGTGGAATCGTAATAAATGGCGTCGCCTGGCTTGAGGATTTCCTTGGAATCACCAATAACGGCCTCCATGGCGCCTTCCAGCACGAAGATAAACTCCTCCCCGTCATGGGTGGAAGGCGGCACGTCCTCATCCACCGGCTCCAGGGTAACCAGGAAAGGCTCCATGGAGCGATCCTTCTTTTGTGGCGCCAAGGCCTGGTAGGTATAGCCGTAGCGTGTGCCTCTTTGGGAAGCATAGCGGCTCATCTTCCGCCGCTCAGCCACGCGTACGACCGTGTAGGGACGATCCTCACCTGAGGCGATGAGGGTGCCAAACTTCATTTCTAGGGCCTTGCCCAACCTGACCAGCAATCCCAGCGGCGGACTGACTGACTCCTCCTCGATCTCGGAGAGGACCTGCTCGTCCAGGCCGGTGCGCTGGGCGAGATCAGCCAGGGTCAGCCCTTTCTGCTCCCGGATGAGCCTCACGCGCTGGCCCACAGTGAGTTCTTCCCCGGGCGGAGCGCCCTCAGGTTCAGCCGCCACAGCGGTCACTCCTGCTAAAAAATCGGCTTCCGGACGCGTATCGTGCGTGACTCCAGTCATCTGATCTTTGGAGACACGTTGACCGTCATTTTCACCTGCCATAATGCTCCCCTTGCCTGGAACGAGGAATCCAATTTTGGAAGTTAACCAAAAATCCCTTTGCTCGCTAGCCTTTACCCCTGGGAAAAGGCTTGAGAAGAATTAATGACCAACCTCAAGCATAATTTACCTAAAGGTAAAAACCGTGTCAATGACTTACGCCAGGTTCAAGGCGGATGAGCTTTCAAATGAAAACGCGCTTAATCCACTCGGGATGGAACTGGACACGAAGATCAGTGATCAGCACGCCCGTAATAACGCATAGAGTCAATGGTATAGAATACAAGGGCCGCCCATATCAGAAAAAAGGTCCACACCTGGGCCCTGGAAATAGGCTCGCGAAAAAGAAAGACGGCCAAAAGGAAATAGCAGCTTGGCGCGATATACTGAAGGAAGCCGACAGTAGCAAGACGCAGCCGCCTGGCGCCCAGGGTAAAAAGAACGAGGGGAAGGGCCGTAACCAGGGCTGTTCCTATCAGGAACAAATCAATGCCAATGCTGACGTGGAAAAGAGACCCCGCGCCCCTGGTATCCAAGTAAAAAAGATAGGCCATGGCGGGAAGTAAAGCAAAGAGCATCTCTAGGAAAAGCCCTCCAACGGCACTGATTGGCGCCACCTTGCGAATGAGACCGTATAATCCAAAGGTGAAGGCCAGAGACAAAGCCACCCATGGAAACCGGCCGTACTGGATGGTCAGATAAAGCACGCCGACCCCGGCCAGGATCACCGCCGCAGCCTGCAAGGGCCGCAACCGCTCCCTGAGAAAAACCATTCCCAGGAGAACGTTGATGAGCGGGTTGATATAATACCCCAGGCTGGCCTGGAGGACATAATCGTGGTTGATGGCCCAGATGAAGACAAACCAGTTACTCCCAATAAAGATCGTGGTTGAAAGCAGAATCAATAAGGTACGCCATGATTTTACGGCCGCAAAAATTTCATGCCGGAGGCCGCGGGAAACCAAGAAAGGCAGCAGAAAGAAAAAGGACCAGATGACGCGATGCATAAGGGTTTCAAAGGCCGGGATGTCATCCAGCACCTTCCAGTATAGCGGACTCAGCGCCCAGATAAAAGAAGCCGCGCCTCCACAGGCAGCCCCAAGCAGAGATTCCTGGCGCGGGTTTGAAGTTTGGCCTGGTGTCATATTGATATATACTAGATGTTATAATTGGGAAATGGAAGGAAAAATCTGATTTTTAATTAAATCTTTTTCAGAAATTTATTTTAATTTCGCTTACAACTTCTTCTTCCCAAGTTTTTCCCTCAAGGTGGGCCAGACAAGCGGTTCGACCGGGTTTCCGAAGATCCGATTTGCTCCCATTGTCGGTAAGGGATGCGGTATCCTGAAGGGTGAAGGATCCTGCAATTTATTGCCAGCAAGGAACAGGTTCTCGACAACAGATTCAAACTGGTCTTCAGGAATGGAAAAAATCATCTCATGGTCCTGCACACCGGCCATGATCCGGTCCCCCATTCCAGGTGAAACGACCTGGCACTGCTTTGTCTGATAGGTCCGGATGATGCCTTCCTTACAGCTGGACTCCATACCGTTGAAGTTACTGTTAATGTTTGCCCCATCGTAGGTGGCAGCCAGGATCAGGTGGGACAGTGATAGCGGTGAGCAAAAAATCATCACCAAATCCGGTTTGATAATGGTCTGGTGAAGTGGAGAAACCACAAATCCTTTAAAAGTATTTGGCTCAAACCGCGCATTAGAGGCCCTGCTCAGTTTTTCCGCGTCCATGTCCCGCTTATATCCGGCATGCTCTGCCCAGGCTTTGTATAAATCCTCCGGGTCGCCCAGTTCATCAAGACCAAAATATATGACGATGGGCTTGCAGGCTATATCATCCTTTGTCAGAAAAAATGAAATACCGGCCCGGCGGCAGTATGTATAGACGAGGCAGGCAGGTACTTCGTCACCAAAAACCATTGAGGGCTGAACCGCGCCTTCCGGTACATCTTCATCCTTAGGAATCATTCTGACGGCTACGGGGTAGTTGGTCAGTTTTAAACTGTCAATGAAGGTTTGACCGATTTCGTGATATTTTTTTAAATCTTCCATGGAAACTAGACCTCCTTTATCCTTCTGCAATTTGTTTGAAAAGAATTTCAACCACTTTTTCACCGTGGCTTTCCTGCAGGAAATGGCCTGCATTTACAATCTCATCAAATGTGGATGCCCATTGCCGGCCCCAGTTGTAGGTTGGGTTGAGTAAAACCAAACCCAACACGCTTACTTTTTACCAAACACAACCTCATTGGAACAATATAATATTCTATAACTCACCAAAGAAATGTTGGGTTTCGCTCCGCTCTACCCAACCTACAAACTCCTGGCGCGGGCTTGAAGTTTGGTCTGGCGTCATATTGATATATACTAGATGTTATAATTGGGGGTTCTTCTCCAAAAGAGTTGGCAAAATCATGCTGTTATTAAAGTAGTGACATCGGCGCATTCTTCCGATATCCATAGGTTTGACAAATACTTATGAGATATGGAGGAAGGCCG
>JAFDHD010000148.1 GCA_019308995.1 Deltaproteobacteria bacterium
GCCTGAACATTTGGAAAAGGAAGCCTCGATTGAACCGCCTTCTGAAACGACCCTGGATGATCCGGGGGTGATCATCTTCACGTCTGGCACGACCGGCCAGCCCAAAGGGGCGGTCCTGACCCAGGGAAACCTGAGCCATGACGCGCAGAATATCATCCGCATCTGGGAGATCAGCCAGGCCGACATCCTGTGTCACGCCCTGCCTTTTTTTCACGCCCATGGCCTGTGCTTTGCCTTGCACACTTCGCTTCTGGCCGGCGCGGGTATGGTCATGCTCGATGTCTTCAACCCGGACGCGGTCCTCAGCGTCCTGTCTTGCAAGGAGGGGGACTTGGCCTGCACCGTCTTCATGGCCGTGCCGACCATGTATGTTCGGCTCATGGAGCGCGCCTCAGGGGAAAGCCGCGACTATTCCCATCTCAGGCTTCTGACCTCCGGTTCGGCCCCTTTGCTGGCCCAGGATTTCATGCGCATCAAAGAGGTCTTTGGCCAGGCGCCGGTGGAACGGGAGGGGATGTCTGAGACGGGCATGAATTTTTCCAATCCGATCCGAGGCACAAGGGTACCCGGTTCCATCGGCCGGCCTCTGCCCGAGCTCCAGGTCAGGATCGTGGACCCGGCGTTATTTGAGGATGTCCCGCTTGGTGAGACAGGCGAGCTCTGGCTGAAAGGGCCGGGGATCACCCCGGGCTACTGGGGCAAGCCTGAAGAGACGGAAAAGGCCTTTGTCCAGGGCTGGTTCAGGACAGGTGATCTGGGACGGCGGGATGAGCAGGGATACTTTTTTCTGAGCGACCGCATTAAGCACATTATCATCTCCGGCGGGGAGAACATCTCCCCCAGAGAGATCGAGCTCCTTATCAACACCCTGGCCGAGGTCGCCGAATCTTCAGTCGTGGGCGTTCCCGACGCCGCCTGGGGTGAAAAGGTCGTTGCGGCCGTGGCGCCGCGCCCTGGTTCGGGCCTGACCAGCGACCAGATCAAGGCCTATTTGAAAAGAAACCTCCTTAACTGGAAATGCCCCAAGGAGATTCTTTTTGTGGATGAACTGCCCAAGAATCAGATGGGCAAGGTCTTAAAGGAAGATGTAAAAGCGCTTTTTATCAACTGAAACATCGGCCCGGTCCCGCGAAGGATACCCCTCCAGGCGTGCAAGGAGACTAGAGAACATGTTGAACCAGCCATCCTTATATGTTCACTCCCATCGAAAGGTACCGGTTACGGCCTCCCATGGACAGATTAGAGGGTTTTCAATAATATTTTTCCATTCAAGACCCTAGAAGACACAAGAAGCTTAGGTCATGGAAATACCATTACTGAATGATATTGGCATCATATTTGGACTGGCTATTGCTGTTCTCTTTATATGCCACCGATTAAAAATACCGGCTATTGTAGGGTTCCTGCTGACCGGTATATTGACAGGACCTCATGGATTAAAGCTGGTAAAAGCGATTCATGAAGTTGAGGTTTTGGCTGAAGTCGGTGTGGTGCTCTTACTCTTTACTATCGGTCTGGAGTTCTCGTTTAGAAGCCTCTTGCAGATAAAAAAACCGATCTTGATAGGGGGCTCAATCCAGGTTTTACTGACCTTTTTAGCTGGTGTTGTGATCGCCGGTGAATTAGGGGTGCCATTTGATAAAGCTGTTTTTATTGGGTTTTTATTGTCCCTCAGCAGCACGGCCATCGTCCTCAAACTTATGCGGGATAGGGCTGAAGTTGACAGCCCGCATGGACGTACAACCCTTGGCATCCTGATTTTCCAGGATATCATTGTTGTGCCCATGATATTAATCACGCCCGTGCTGGCCGGGGCGACAGCGGGTTCGGCCGAGGCTGCTTTCATCTTCGCGGGTAAGGGAATTGGCATTATCCTGCTGGTGTTTGTCAGTGCAAAATGGATCGTACCCCAGGTATTATATCAGATTGCCCGAACGCGAAATCGAGAGCTTTTCTTACTAAGTATAGTTCTGATATGCATCACGGTTACGTGGCTGACTTCCGAGCTAGGGCTTTCCCTGGCCTTGGGTGCGTTTTTGGCAGGATTGATCATTTCCGAGTCTGAATACAGCCATCATGCGTTAGAGAATATTTTACCTTTTCGTGATGTCTTTACAAGCTTCTTTTTTGTCTCTGTGGGCATGCTGCTGGATGTCGGCTTTTTTTTCCAGCAGCCGCTTCTCATAATGCTGATTGCTTTTGGTGTTTTAATTCTGAAGGCTTCCATTGCAGGTTTTGTAACCATTTTGCTAGGTTTTCCTTTTCGGACCGCTATTCTCGCCGGGTTTGCGCTTTGTCAGGTTGGTGAATTTTCTTTCATCTTATCCAGGAGCGGTACTGAGTATGGTTTAATTACTGGAGATATTTACCAGATGTTTCTGACTGTTTCTATTCTGACCATGTCGGCGACTCCATTTATGATAATCATGGCGCCTCGCCTGGCAGATATCATCCTTCGGGTGCCATGGCCTCAAAGATTAAAGTCAGGCTTACATCCCGGTTTAAAAATAGAAGTGAGCCAAAAAAAGGACCATATAATTATTGTTGGATTTGGAGTCAATGGCAAAAATGTTGCACGGGCCGCTGATAGAGCAGGTATCCCTTACGTGATTATAGAAATGAACCCTGAAACGGTCAGGAGCGAGCAAGCAAGGGGTGTACCGATTTACTTCGGCGATGCGACCCACGAGGCCATACTTGGACATGTAAGCATTAAAAGTGCGAGGGTTGTCGTAATCGCCATTAACGACCCTACAGCCACCCGCAGGATTACGGAAGTTGCCCGGGGCCTTAATTCAGCGGTCCATGTAATCGTAAGAACGCGTTACCTCCAGGAGATGAAGGCTTTGTATGAGCTGGGGGCCGATGAAGTTATACCGGAAGAGTTTGAGACATCCGTGGAAATCTTTAGTCGGGTTTTGGACAGGTACCTTGTGCCAAGAGACGCCATCGAGAGACTCGTGACCGAAGTGAGGTCAGACGGTTACCAAATGTTTCGAAGCCTTGCCAAAGGTTCGGCCTCTTTTTCCGATTTGACGCCTTATCTTCCGGATGTCGAAATATGTACGCTGCAACTTGACCAAGGCTCGACTCTGGTTGGAAAGACGTTAGCCCAGACCGAATTGAGAAAGAAATATGGGGTCACTGTGTTGGCCATACGCCGCGACTCGCAAATATTGTCTAACCCGGATCCAAACATTCAATTTGAAGCCAACGACACGCTTTATATCATTGGCTCACCGGATAAGATCAATCATTTGGCGGGATTAATGAGGGATCAAGAGAAAGGGGCGCGGAGTTCATGATGTTTAAGACGATGTTGTCCGCCCTGTCCAGAGAAACGCAGATATCTATTTGTTTTCCGGCGGGAAAAACAATATGCACCGGGGGAATGTGCTATAATTATCCGAACCTCCCAGGTGTTTAATGGGGTAGATGACATGACTGGCACAGGTAAAAATCTCAAAATACCCGAAGCTGAGGTCGCTGCGTTTTGCCAGCGTCATCACATTCGCAAGCTGGCCTTCTTTGGCTCTGTCCTTCGAGACGACTTTGGAAGCGACAGTGATGTTGACGTTTTGGTGGAATTTGAACCAAGGCATATACCAGGGTTGCAATTTTTTTCAATGGAACGCGAACTTTCGGAAATCCTGGGCCGGAAAGTAGACCTCAACACACCGGGCTTTATCAGCTCGTCTTTCCGGGATGATGTGCTTCGGGGAGCGGTGATACAGTATGATACCACATGAAGACCAGGTTCGATTGCACCATGTGCTGGACCACGCCGCCGAAGCCGTTGAGATGGTAAAGGGTCGAATGCGGTCTGACCTCGATAATGACAGGCAGCTGAATCTTTGATTCTGAAACCAGGAAGCCAAAAGGAAAATAATTCTGCGCTATAACCTGCCTTACCCCCCTGGTCTAGTGATTTTTTACCACTCCCAACACGGGCCTCTTCCTTATAGCTCTCTGTAATTTAAAAAATTCATTGCATCGCCTCTGGATTTGAGCCTATAATCGCCTCTCAATCTTGAACCAGGCCTGCCCTTAAGGTTTGGTTTAGCGGGAGTTGATTTTGCTGTGCGGGAGATAGACGCTGACCTTATTCGCCGGACCATCAAGGACCTCTTCCTTCAAGCCAACTTTGTCCTCAGCCCCGACGTTATCGCTGCCTTTGAAAAAGGAAAAACCATCGAAGAATCGCCTGTGGGTCGGGACATCTTCGACCGCCTCCTGGAAAACGCCGCATTAGCTAAAGAGCACCGTATCCCCATCTGCCAGGATACCGGTCTGGCCATCATCTTCGTGGACCTGGGCCAGGAGGTGCATATTGTAGGCGGCGATCTGGAGTCGGCCCTGGAGCAAGGGGTGCGTCAGGCTTATCAAGAGGGCTTTCTGCGCAAATCGGTCTGTCATCCTTTAACCAGAAAAAATACGGGCGATAACACGCCAATTACTATCCATACGACCGTCGTTCCCGGGGATAAACTCAGGCTGGTGGCCATGCCCAAGGGCGGCGGCGGCGAAAACATGAGCCGCCTCTTTATGCTCCCGCCTTCAGCCGGTTGGGCCGGGGTGAAGGAGAAGGTCGTCCAGACCGTGGATGAGGCCGGTCCGAACCCCTGCCCGCCTCTGGTGGTGGGCGTGGCCGTGGGCGGCAGCTTTGAACTGGCTGCCCGGGAGGTGAAGAAGGCGCTCTTAAGGCCCGTCGGCCAGCCCAACCCTGACCCGGAGGCCGCGGCCCTGGAGGCTGAACTGCTTGAAGCGATCAATGATACGGGTGTCGGCCCCCAGGGGCTGGGCGGCCGGGTTACGGCGTTGGCCGTGCACCTGAAGCTTCTGCCTTGCCATATCGCCTCACTCCCTCTGGCGGTCAATCTCCAGTGCCATGCCGCCCGTCATGCCGAGGCCGTGCTATGACCGCTGCGCACCGCCTTGAGGCGCCCCTGAGCCGCTCTGACCTGGAGTCCCTTCAGGCCGGTGACCTGGCCCTGGTTTCTGGCACGCTTTACACCGCCCGGGACGCGGCGCACAAGCGGCTGGTCGAGGCCATTGATCAAGGCGAAGGCCTGCCCATGGACCTGGACGGCCAGATCCTTTATTACGTCGGACCGACACCGGCTTCGCCCGGTCGGGTCATTGGAGCGGCTGGGCCGACGACCAGCTATCGCATGGACCCTTACACGCCCGCCTTACTCAAACTGGGCCTGAAAGCCATGATTGGCAAAGGCCGCCGTTCTGAGGAGGTCAGGCAGGCCATGCTAAAATACGGCGCGGTTTACCTGGCCGCCATTGGCGGGGCCGGGGCCTTGCTCAGCCAGGCCGTCAAGTCCGTGGAGATCATCGCCTACGAAGACCTGGGGCCGGAAGCCGTACGCCGCCTGACGGTTGAAGACTTTCCGGTCACGGTCATCAATGACCTGGCTGGAAGAGACCTTTACGAAGAAGGAAAGAGGCGGTACGCCAGAGGAAATAAATCATGAAGGCTTACAAACCCAAAAAACATTATCGCTGGCATCCCGGCTTTGTCTTCTGGCTCCTGCACCGCCTCGCCGGGTTAGGGCTGGCCGGCTACCTGATCCTGCATGTCTGGGTCCTGTCCCACCTGCTTAAAGGGGAGGCCGAATTCAAACGAATCATGGACGCCTTCGACCATCCGGTCATTCGGCTCATGGAGATCGGCCTCCTGGGCCTGGTCCTCTTCCACGGCCTCAACGGCCTCCGCATCCTGCTGATGGACTATGGGCCCATGGCCAATAAAGAATCATACATCAAGTACCTGGCAGGAACCTTTATTGTCATCGCCGTGCTCTTTATTATCGGCGGCGCGGCTATGCTGCGAACGTTATTAACTTAATGATTCCATGAGGAGAACTGCTAATGGCCCTGAATTTCGTTTCCGGTCGCACCGGGGCTTTTGAATGGCTTTTCCAGCGGGTTTCCGGCGTGGTGCTGGCCATGATCCTGGCCACGCACTTCATCCTGCTGCACTTCATTTCAGACGGCGAATATGAGTACGACGTCATCATGGCCCGCCTGGCCAGCCCGACCTGGAAGGTCTTTTACCTCTGTTTCCTGTTTTTTGCCTTATACCACGCCATGAACGGGGCAAAGATCCTGATTGACGATTACATCCATGAGCCGCGCTGGCGGACCCTTTTAATATGCCTTGACTGGCTGCTGGCCCTGGTTCTGTTTTTCTACGGGGCCCTGGTCATTATTGCCCACACGGCCCCGGTGGTGCAGGGGTGACGGTTATGGCGGAAATCATCTTTCACAAGCATGACATCATCATCGTTGGCGCCGGGGGGGCCGGTCTGCGGGCCGCGCTGGAGGCTTCAAAGGGCGCTAAAACAGGCGTCATCTCCGAGGTCTTTCCGACGCGCTCGCACACGGTTAGCGCTCAGGGCGGCATCAGCGCCACCCTGGGAAACGTTGAGCCGGACGACTGGTACTGGCACATGTTCGATACGGTCAAGGGTTCGGACTACCTGGGCGATCAGGACGCCATTGAGTATATGTGCCAGCTGGGGCCGGAGGTGGTTCTCGAGCTGGAGCACATGGGTCTGCCTTTTTCCCGGCTTCCGAACGGCCGCATCTACCAGCGCATGTTCGGCGGGCATACCTCGAACTTTGGAGAAAAGTCGGTCTGCCGGTCGTGCGCCGCGGCTGATCGGACCGGTCATGCCATGCTTCATACCCTGTACCAGCAGTGTCTCAAG
>JAFDHD010000149.1 GCA_019308995.1 Deltaproteobacteria bacterium
TAACGAATTGTCATTGGAGCTTTAGCGACGAAGCAATGTAAAAATACGGGCGGGGATAAACCCCGCCCCTACAATACCGATTTAGAGCAATTGCCAAAAAAATGTTCCGATATAAATTCTGAAACGAGGAAGCCAAAAGGAACTTAATTATGACAATCGCTCTAGAGTTTTAGAGTAGGGGCGGGGTTTATCCCCGCCCGTATATTTCTGGTCTTTCATATGTCAATAAAGGCCAAGACTAGTATGAACGCGCTTATAAACAACGGGTCATATCCAGTTCGCTTTAAGCCAGGCGTCAGGGAAAGATCAGGCTGGCAAAAGAGACCAGGCCCTGGCCGGTCTCGTCAACCCACTGGTCATAAGATAAAAGCTGACCTTCAGCATCGTCGAGCAGGCGGAGCATGGTGTAAAGAGAAGGCAGGCCGCAGACATGGCGCCGGTCCTGCTCCTGAGCGATCTTAAGGTAAAAACCCTGGGAATCTCCCTCTGTCACCAGGCGCAGCAGCTCCAGGTCGTGTTCCCGTATCTCCTGCTGCACCGGACCGGTGATCCTGAAACCATCCCCGAACTGCGGCCCCACATGAGAAAGGTCCACGCTGGCCAGGATCAGAACCCGCCCTTTTGTTTTTTCCCACTTAGACAGCAGTTCCTTCAACACGTCACGGGCGTTCCGGTATGCCTCGACATCCTCTGGACCCTGGCCTGCTTCTATGATCTGGTGGAACGACCCGCACAATAAAGGCAGGACCCGAATTTCCTCATTATTTCTATACAGGCTCTTCAGCCAGACTGCCTGGAATTCGACAGAATGCTCGCCCCGGTGAATGAACTCCTCAGCTTTCAAGCCCGGTCCGGAGCGGGCCGCCAGGTCAGCCATCAGGTCTTTTTCGCATTTGAGCGGACCAAAGGGTGTGTCGAGATCCTTGTCACACGCGATCAGGTAGTTTTCAGTCGGGCTATGGGCGGTGCCAAGGACGACCACCAGGCCGGGGGGCTGCGAATCCGTAAGCCGGTCGTAGGCCCAGGCATAGCAGTGTCCGCCCCGGTCGAAGTCAATATGTGGAGCGACCAGGCCGCGGGGAGGTTTAAGGAGAGCCGGTTTGGGGTCCCGGCCCGGGCCGGCCGGGTGATGATAAAACGCTTCCAGCTGCCGGGTCAGGTCCTCTGGATCGGCTGCGTACGCCTGGCCAGCCATCATGGCCGGCCGGGAAGGGCTTGCAGCGAACTCCGCCTCCAGTTCAGCCAGAAAGCGATCAAACCGTTCTCCTTCCAGGTAAAGGTTTTCGTCGAGCTGACTGATCAAGCCTTCAATGTCCTCGAACGGGATCAGCTGGCCGAAACGGCGCATCCACGCCGCCTGGATGTCTCGGAGGTCATTTTGCCCGTCGAGCAGGGCCAGGACAAATGCGGCCCCTGCCTGAAGAAACAGGGACTTGGGCGCGATGCGGTTTGGGTCTCGCAGGCAGATGGCCTCCTGCCCCTGGATTTTCACCGGGAAGGCCTCAACCGGCCTGAGCATCGGTTTGCGGCTCCCTCGCTTGAGTCCATTATTTGATTCTGATATCATGGCTGCATGCAACTCCTGGCCGGGCGGTTTTTTGAGCGACACTATGGCTTTAAAGGATAATTATTACCACATTCTGGGGATTGATCAAAGGGCTGGGCCTGAAGAAATAAAGCAGGCGTATCGTCAGCTGGCTTTGAAATACCACCCCGACCGAAACCCGGGAGACATGGCGGCTGAGGAGCGGTTCAAGCTGATGAGCGAGGCCTATGCCGTTCTAACGGATCCGGTCAAGCGCTCCCAGTACGATCGAACCCTGGCCTCTGATTTCGATCACAAGCGTGAGCCGGATCATGGTTTCACCTACACCCAGGAAGACATCTTAAGGGATTTTTTCTCCAGCCCTGACGCCCGTCAGGCCTTCAGGGACCTGAGTCAGGAGTTCAAACGGTTCGGGTTCCGTTTTGATGAGAAATTTTTACAGCGCCTTTTTTTCGGCGGTCGAGGATTCTTCTTTAGTGGAATTTTTTTCACAGGCCCCTTTTTCGGCCGCATGCAAAGGAGACAACGGCCAATCTCCGAAAGCTCCCGGCGTATCGGGCTGTGGGGCCGGGTCGGTCAAATCATCAAACAGAAGGCGCAGCAGCTTATTGGCCCGTCGAAGCAAACCCTGGTGGCCAATGAGTCGGATATAAAGTTTAACCTGACCATTTCCGAGGCCCAGGCCGCTTCGGGCATGCAGGCCCAGGTGGCCTATAAACGGAACGGGCGGACTTCAAAAATTTCGGTGCGCATCCCGCCCGGGACCAGGGACGGCGCTCGCCTGCGGCTTAAAAATATGGGCCGTCATCGGTCGGACGGTACCAGGGGCGACCTTTATCTTCACATCCGGGTTTCTTCCTGAGAGCTGTTTTTTTGCTCAGACATCAAGCGCCTTATCGTTTCCTGGGCCTGGAGGGCCGGGCCGTATTCCGGGTCCATTTCCAGGGCGCGCTTCAGCCACTCCACGGCCTCTTCCAGCCGGTCCTGATCCTGGATGACACGCCCCAAATGGTAATAGACCTCGCGGCTGTGGACTCCCATATTCAGGGCCTGGCGGTACTGGTCCTCAGCCCCGGCCAGGTCGCGGACACAGAGAAGCGCTCTGGCCAGACGCTCTCTAAAGAGGGCGTTGCTTTTGTCCAGGTCCACGCTTTGCCTGGTCAATGAAAGAGCCACCTCCAGGTCGGCGCCTTTGTCCATGAAAAGCACCCCGAGCTGGCTCATGGAAGCCGCGTCTTTGGGGTCGCATCTGACCGCAGCCTTATAGGCGTTAATGGCCTCGTCGTCGCGACCGGCCCGGAGCAGGCTTTCTCCCAGGTACCGGAACACAATGGGGCGGCTGTCTTCAGCCTTTTCAGCCCGCTCAAGGCTTGCGACCGCTTCATCAATCCTCTCAAGCTCCAGGGCCATCTTGCCCAGTTGAAAGAGGACATCAAAATTCTGTCCGTCAATCTCAGCGGCGCGGCGAAAGTTTTCCAGGGCCTCCATGGGCCGGTCGGCCATGGCAAAGGCAAACCCCTGATTGAAATGGGCCATCAGGTTTTGCGGGTCCAGCTTCATGACCTTGCCAAAGCACTCGAGGGCCAGGTCCAGGTGGCGCTCATAACCGTAACAAACCCCGAGGCTGTTGAGTACGTTCAGGTCATCCGGGTCCAGTTCCAGGGCCTTTTCGAACTCGGCCACGGCCTCCTCAAGGTCTCCGGCCTCGAACAGTTTATCCGCGCTGATATTAAGGCTGACGGCATCAAAGGCCGCTTGAGAATCGGGCCCGAAGAAGGAGGCGTGCTCCAGCGCTTTCTGGGCATTGACCAGTGTGTCGGGCCGGGTAAAAGATGCACACGGATAAACAGCCAGGCCAAGGGAGACGGTTTGAGGGTGGCGGCCATTAACCTTGCTCCGCCATGTTTCCGCCAGAGTCTGGGCCGCGGCTTCATCCATACCCGGGCTGAAAACAACCAGGCAGTCCGCACTGAAGCGGCCGGTGAGGGCCTTTTGCGGCATGTCTTCCTGAAGCATGTCGTACAGGCTTTTAAACTGCTGATCGCTCAGCAGGCGGCCCATGGTCTGGCGGTAGCTGTCATACCCGTCCACCCGGACCAGAATGATGCCGAATTTCTCCTCTTCCTCCATACGCTCGTCAAAGAGCCGGATAAAACCCAGATGATCCGGGATGCCAAGCAGAGGGTCCAGCCGTTCCTTGTCCTCCTGAAGCCCGGCGGGAGGCTCCTCCCTAGCCGTCTGGCTGAGGGCCAGGGTGTCTCCGGCCTTGACCCGGCTCAGCGAGTCCCGCAGGTTGATGACCTCGCCCACCGCGAAATTCTCCTGCACCTCGGCCAGAACCACCTCGCCTTTGAAGTCAATCTCATCACCCCGGCCCATGCCGCTCAAACTGAAGACCTGACCGACCCTGGCCCCGACCACCCGGCCGAGGTTGACCACGACCCGGTTCAGAGGCAGAACCTGAACTATCCGGCCTCCCTTTTTGAGTATCTCCCCAAAGGTAAAGACGCGGGTCTCATCACCAGCCAGGGCTTGGCTCAGGGCCAGCTCAACCTTCAAAGACAGGGCCTCGGCCAGTTCACCTTCGTCG
The DNA here is from genome assembly GCA_019308995.1 of Deltaproteobacteria bacterium. Lineage (NCBI taxonomy): Bacteria > Pseudomonadati > Myxococcota > Myxococcia > Deltaproteobacteria bacterium. Next base: position 4,137 of record JAFDHD010000149.1, read on the forward strand.
CCGACCGCCGCCTCGGTCTGACCATACTCATCGGTGAAATCCAGCGGATAGGCCGCCAGGCCAAAGTTCAGGGTCATGCGAGGCAGGTCCTGGCCTTCAAAGGACTGAGGCGGGTCTTGCATGGCTTCAGCCAGATCGAGTCCGGCCTGAATATCCTGGCGCGGCAGTACCAGACCGAGGCGGCCTGGCGCCAGCCGCACGGCGCAGAATGACGGCGAAGCTAGCTCGCGCAGGCTTTGGGCCAGAGCCCGCATTGCCCGGCCAGCCTCGAGGCGGCCGTAAGTTGAAGCCAGGTCATTAAATTTGGCGATCTCCACCAGCAGCACCGTCAGGCCTGGATAATCTCCTTCTCCCCCGAAGCTTAGCGGCTTTGGCAACCCCCGGCCACTGCCTCGTCCCATGAAGGTCTGAAGCTCCCGCTTGAGGTAGGCCCGGAAGTAGTCCTCATTGTATAGCCCCGTCTCCTGATCCGTAATGTTGATTTTATAAAGAAGGACCTTTTCAAGGGATTGCTTAACCAGCGCCAGCAGGAGCGAGTGAGCGGCCTCCGGTAAATCGAACACAACCGGCAAGGCAGCGGTAAGCATGGCCAGGGGCCGGTCGTTATAGACAACCGGCAGATGGAGCTCCCAGGTGGCCTGGTCGTAATACAGGTTGTTTTCAGCCAGGGCCCGCGTTTGCGCTTCATTCAGACCGGCTTCCTGATCAGGACTGTCGAGCAGAAGGAGCCGAAAGTCCTCAGACCCTAAGACCGGACTCAGGTCGTCAATAAGAATCCGGGCATACCGGGCTATATCCTCCACCTCCAGCCGTATGCCCTGACGTTTGAAAAACTCCCTCATCCCTTGTCCTCAGCAGCCAGCTCCATCAAGGCATGGGCCACGATATTTGCGTCTTCCCTGACCATGGTCCGTACATCCAAGACAAACCGTTCATTTTCGATGCGCCCAATGATCGGCACCGGCCGGGAACGAAGCCAGGCTTCCAGGTCATTGACAGACATCTGGCGCGGAAGCATCCTTACCAGGCGGGTCTGAAGCTCCTGAAAAGGCAGGGCTCCGCCGCCAATACGGGAAAAACCGTCAGCCAGGTCCAGCTCGACCGCCTCCCCGGCCACAGCGGCCAGCTTCCGCTTGAGCCGGGTCGCTCGGGTCCGCAGCTCGCGAAGGCTTGTGGTGATCATTCGTAGAATGGGTATGCGCTCCATGGCTTTTTCTTCGTCCAGGTAGAGCCGCAGAGTCGCCTCCAGGGAAGCCAGAGTGAATTTGTCTATGCGCATGGCCCGGTTGAGGGGATTTGTTTTGATGCGGTCCACGAACTCCTTTGCCCCCAAGATGATCCCGGCCTGCGGGCCACCGAGGAGCTTGTCGCCGCTGAAGGTGGCTAAGGCCACTCCGGCGGCAATCGTCTCCTGGACCGTCGGCTCTTTGAGCAGGCCGTAAGTCGAGAAATCAATCAGGGAACCGCTGCCCAGGTCTTCGACCACGGGCAGGCCTCGTGAACGCCCCAGTTTGACCAGGTCGGCCACATCAACCTGCTCGGCAAAGCCGATCATGTGAAAATTGCTCTGGTGGACCTTCATGAGCACAGCGGTCTGAAGGGTAATGGCCTGTTCATAATCGCGCAGATGGGTCTTATTGGTGGCGCCTACTTCAACCATGATCGTTCCGCTGCGGGCCATGACATCCGGGATACGGAAGGAACCGCCGATCTCAATGAGTTCACCGCGCGAAACAATGGCTTCCCGGCCTTTGGCCAGGGTTTCCAAAGCGAGCAGCACGGCCGCGGCGTTATTATTGACCACGAGTCCGGATTCAGCGCCGGTCAAGTCGCACAGCAGCCCCTCGACATGGCTGTACCGGGAGCCGCGTCGGCCTAATTCCAAGTCAAATTCGAGATTGGAGTAAAACCGACCGGCGCTCGCAATGGCCTGCATGGCTTCTTCAGCGAGCGGGGAGCGGCCCAGGTTGGTATGAATGACAACGCCGGTGGCATTGACCACGCGGCGAAAATTGGGTTGGGCCAGAATATGGGCCTTTTGTTCAACTCGCTTAAGGACGGCCTGGCGGGAAAGGTCCGGCAGATGAGCGCCGGCTCCCTGCTGTTTGATATCACGCCGCAGATCGTCCAGGGTCTGCCTGATGGCCCCCAGCACCAAGACCCGAGGCATGGTGCTCATCAGGGCCTGAATGCGAGGCTCATCCAGGAGCTGATCTACTCCAGGCAGACGCCGAAAAAGCTCTTCCATGGTCATCCTTAAGAAAGGCTTATACTAAGTTCAAATATATATAAAATTCATGTTCCTGTCATTGCGAACGCCCGGCCTTCCGGCAGAAGTCGCAGGGTTATTTGGCAAAGAAACTGTTTTCAAGCTTTGGAGGAGGGCGGGGATAAACCCCGCCCCTACTCTAAAACTCTAGAGCGATTGTCATAATTATGTTCCTTTTGGCTTCCTCGTTTCAGAATCTATATCGGAACATTTTTTTGGCAATTGCTCTAAATCGGTATTGTAGGGGCGGGGTTTATCCCCGCCCGTATTTTTACATTGCTTCGTCGCTAAAGCTCCAATGACAATTCGTTA
>JAFDHD010000150.1 GCA_019308995.1 Deltaproteobacteria bacterium
CGGCGGCGCAGTTACTTTTGGCTACGGAGCTGAGGCTTGCTCCGGCACGGACTTTCACCGTGCGGGTAGAGCGCCATCATGGGCGCACGATTCCTGCTTGCGCAGGAATGACAATTACTTCCTCTGTCATTCGTGTTTGAAGACCCGATGCCCTCAAAAGGTTTGAGTGTTGCAATAAAGTCGAAAAAGAGTATAGTATATTAGCATGTTTACGGGAATCATCCAGGGTCAGGGCCGCATCGTTAGGATCGCTCCGTTAGCCGGGGAAGTACAGCTCACCGTTGCGGCTGACTTCGACTGGGATGACCCCCTGGCCATCGGGGAGAGTCTTGCGGTTTCCGGCCCATGCCTGACCGTGATCGAGGCTCAGGGGCGCTCTTTTACTGCACACGTCTCGGCTGAGACCATTTCCCGGACCACCTTGAGGGAACTCAAGGTCGGCCAGGCGGTCAACCTCGAACGATCCCTGAAGCTTTCAGACCGGCTTGGCGGCCATCTGGTCACCGGCCATGTGGACAGTGTCGGCAGAATTCTCAACCGGCGCGAGCAGGCTCGATCCCTGATCTTGACCATCGGACTGGACAAAGAACTACAAGCCCATGTCATTGAAAAAGGCTCGGTGGCCGTTGATGGAATCAGTTTGACCGTCAACGAGGCGCTGCCTGCGTCCTTTAGTGTAAATATAATTCCTCATACGGCCCAGGTCACGACGCTGGATTCCAAAAAGGCGGGGGATCTTGTAAATCTTGAAACCGACCTTATTGGTAAGTATGTGGCCCGCTTTCTGAGTTACCAAAGCCCGAAAGTCAAACTCAACCTGGAGTTTCTGGCCGAGCATGGCTTTGTTTAGATGAGGGAGTAATAAGAGAAAATGCCTCTTGCCACGATAGATGAAGCTATTGAAGATATTCGCCAAGGGAAGATAGTCATCCTGGTGGATGATGAAGAGCGGGAAAACGAAGGCGACCTGACCATGGCCGCGGAGAAGGTTACGCCGGAGGCCATTAATTTTATGGCCCGGTACGGCCGGGGCCTGATCTGTCTCTCTCTGAGCCCTGAAAAAATCGAGGCCCTGGATTTGCGCATGATGGTTCCGCATAACACCTCGCGCTTTGAGACCGCCTTCACCGTTTCCATCGAGGCTCGGCGCGGGGTCACGACCGGTATCTCCGCGGCAGACCGGGCCACCACCATACTGACCGCGGTTGATGAGGACGCCAAGCCGGATGATCTGGTCCAGCCGGGCCATATATTCCCCTTAAGGGCCAGGGAAGGCGGCGTCCTGGTGCGCACGGGCCAGACCGAAGGTTCGGTGGATCTGGCGCGCCTGGCCGGTCTCAAGCCTGCCGGTGTAATTTGCGAGGTCATGAATGACGACGGCACCATGGCGCGGCTGCCTGATCTCGAAATTTTTTCAAAAGAACACGGTGTCAAGATTGTAAGCATCGCCGACCTCGTGGCCTTTCGCATGAAAAATGAGCAGCTGGTTCATCGTATCGCCCTGGCAAAGCTGCCCACCAAGTTCGGGGATTTCACTGCCATCGCCTATGTCAATGATGTGGATAATTACGAGCATATCGCTCTGGTCAAGGGCGACATTAACCCGGAGGAACCGACCCTGGTCCGGGTCCATTCGGAATGCCTCACCGGCGACGCCCTCGGATCATTGAGATGCGACTGCGGCGATCAGCTGCAGCAGGCCTTGAGGACGATCGAAAGTGAAGGCCGAGGCGTCCTGCTTTACCTGCATCAGGAAGGCCGAGGGATCGGCCTTATGAATAAGTTCAAGGCTTATGAACTCCAGGATCAAGGCAAGGATACGGTTGAAGCCAATGAGGCCCTCGGTTTTCCGGCGGATCGCCGGGACTATGGCATTGGCGCTCAGATATTAGCCGACCTGGGTGTGCGCCAGATGAGGCTCATGACCAACAACCCCAAGAAGATGGTTGGCCTGGAGGGATACGGCCTTTCGGTGGCGGAAAGGGTGCCCATAGAGATTCCGCCCACCCCGGAGAATATTCGCTATATGCGCACCAAATGCTACAAGATGGGTCACCGGCTGACACTGATTGATTAGGAGGGGAAAATGCCCACATTCTATGAAGGTCATCTCAATGCTACCGGCCTCAAGTTCGGCATCACGGTTGCTCGTTTCAACGATTTTATTACGGAAAGGCTTTTATCCGGAGCCCTGGACGCCTTGAAACGCTCCGGCGCGTCGGATGACGATATCAGCGTCGTGCGTGTGCCCGGATCGTTTGAGATTCCTCTGGGTGCCAAGAAGATGGCTCTGAGCGGCTCCTTTGACGCCGTCATCTGCCTGGGAGCGGTCATCAGGGGAGCAACCCCTCACTTCGAGTATGTCGCCGCCGAAGTAACCAAAGGTATTGCGGCTTCGAGCCTGGAAACCGGCGTCCCTATTGCTTACGGCATCATCACCACGGATACGATCGAGCAGGCCATTGAACGGGCCGGAACCAAGTCCGGGAACAAGGGCTGGCAGGCTGCTGTTTCAGCCATCGAAATGGTCAACCTTTTGAAAGAATTTTCTTCCTAAGCAGGTATCCAGGACAGAAAGTTGGTCATTGGAGCTCGACGCAAAGCACGGGAAATCTCGCTGCAGGTTCTTTTTCAGCTTGAGACCGGGGACAAGGGCCTGACGCTGCAAGAAGTCTTTACCCTTTTCTGCCATAATTTCGATGCGCCCCGTGAATCGCGCGCTTATGCCTGGGAACTGGTTTCCGGGGTTAAGGAACATCTGGCCGAACTGGACGCCCGACTCAAAAGCGCCTCCGAGCACTGGCGTCTGGATCGGATGTCTCATGTGGATCGTAATATCCTGCGCCAGGCCCTTTATGAAATGCTTTTCTTAAACGACATTCCAGCCAAGGTCAGCCTGAACGAGGCCATAGACCTGGGGAAAAAGTATGGCACCGATGACTCCGGGGCCTTCATCAACGGTGTCCTGGACAGAATCCACAAGCAGATTCTGGCGCAAACAGGCCCGGGTATAACCGGCGAGAACGAGGCAAATTCGAAGTGAGCTTCTTGAGGTGGGGACTTCTAACGCTCATCCTGTTCCTATCCGGCTGCGGCTATGCCCTGGAAGGTTCGGTGAAGAGCCTGCCTTCTGACATTCACGGCCTGGCCATTCCTTACGTCAAGAACGCCTCCTCTAAAATACTCCTGGCCGGCATGCTGACCGATGAACTGAACCGGCAGTTTACGACCTCGAAGTTCGTTAGATTGGTGGACATGGACCGGGCCGAAGCTGTTCTGGACGTCAACATCCGCTCCGTCCGGGTCATCGGCGCAACCCTGACCGACATCGCCCGGACCTCATCCCGCAGAATAATAATTACCTTAGACGCCTCTTTGAAACGAAGGGGTTCGGACGAGCTCTTGTGGCAGGGCCGGGAGATCGTAGGCCGGGAGACATACGTCGTCACGGCCGACCAGATGACCACTGAAATGAATGAAGAGCTGGCCATGAGAAAGATCGCCAGGGACCTGGCCGAAAGAATCCACAATCATATCTTTGAAAGATTTTAATGGACCGGACCGCCCTGGAAAAAGACCTGAACTCCGGCAGCCTGAAGCCGGTCTATCTTCTTTACGGCCAGGAAGCCTTTCTCAAGGAGCGTTACGCGGCGCGTCTGGCCGAGTCGGTGGACGAGCGCCTGAAGGAATTCAATATCGAAACCCTTCTGGCTGAAGAAAACCAGGCCGGCGATGTCGTGGAGCGAGCTCAAACCATGCCATTTATGGCCCCACCCCGCGTGCTCGTGGTCCGGGGGGTGGATAGATACCCGGCTGAAGAGCTGTCCATCCTGAAGGAGTACCTGTCCGATCCCAATGAAAGCACCTGCCTGGTCCTGGTGGCTGACAAGCCGGATTTCCGGCTCGGGCTCTTCAAGGCTCTTCAGAGGCAGAAATTGGCCGTGAGCTTCGATCCGCCTCGCGGCCGGAGTCTGGTGGCCTGGGTTCAGGAAACCGGGGCCGACCGGGGTTACAAAGTCGGCCTCAGTGCGGCCCGCACCTTGATCGAACTGGTTGGCACAGACCTGATGAACCTGAACCAGGAACTGGAAAAGGTCTGTCTTTACGCCGGACCTGAAGCAGAAGTGGGAGAGGAAGATGTCAGGGCCGCGGCCAGAATCTCGCACACAGCCAGCATATTCGACCTGGGAGACGCAGTGGGCGAGCAGAACCGGGCTGGCGCTCTGTCCGCCTTAAAAGACCTGCTCCTTCAGGAGCATCATCTTATGATCCTGGCCATGATCGCCAGGCATTTCCGGCTGCTCCTCAAGGCCAGGCAGCTCCTTAACCAGAAGGCTAGCCAGGCCGAAGCCCAGCGCGCCCTGGGTCTCCAGGCCTGGGTGACCCGGAAGTACTTGAGTCAGGCCCGGAACCTTAACCTGGCCCAGCTAAAAAAGGGCCTGTCCCGTGTGCTCGAGGCTGACCTGGCCCTGAAAACAACCGGAACCCCGGAGCGCCTGATTCTGGAAAGACTTGTTTTTGATTTGGCTTCGCTCAGGCCGAGCCGCCGGACTGGGATTTAGCGACCTGACGTGAGAGGCGGGAGATTTTACGGGACGCGGTTTTGCGATGCAGGGGTCCATGGCTTCTGGCCTTGTCCATGGCTTGAACGGCCTTTTTCAGGAGCTCCTGGGTTTGTTCGGGCGAACCTTGTTCAATGGATTTTTCGACCTCTTTGGTTAGAGTTTTAACCCGGGTCCGGTACGTTTTATTTCTCAGGCGGGCCTTCTTGTTCTGACGGGCCCTTTTTTCAGCTGATTTATGAGTTGGCAAAGGAATACCTCCTGCCATCTAAATTTGATTTAACGCCAAGCAAAAAGCTCGGCTATATTTGCTGGTCTTTTTAGACTAAAATCTAACTTTTGTCAATCTAAATCTGTAAGTTATGGAAGAAAAGGAAAAAGTCACGCGCGCGGCCTGGGTGGTCAGTTCGGCCACGCTCCTCTCAAGGGTGTTCGGTTTTGTCCGGGACATGGTCGTGGCCTACTTTTTTGGAACCGGGCTTTTTGCAGACGCCTTTTTCGTGGCCTTCCGCATCCCCAATCTCCTGCGCCGCCTGGTGGCTGAAGGCGCGCTGACAGTCTCCTTTATTCCTATTTTCACGGAGTACCTGACGACCAGGTCCCGGGATGAGGCCTTTGCCTTGGCCCGGGCGACCCTGACCTTCCTGTCTATTGGCCTGGTGGTGCTGAGTATCTTGGGGGTGGTGCTGGCGCCCTGGATCGTGCGCATCTTTGCCCCGGGGTTCACCGCGGTTCCGGACAAGTTTGCCTTGACCGTGCTTTTGACCCGTATTCTTTTTCCCTATATCTTTTTCATCGGGCTGGTGGCCCTGGCCATGGGTCTTCTCAATGCCCTGGGCCGGTTCGCCGCCCCGGCCCTGGCCCCGGTGCTGCTCAATCTGAGCATGATCGCCTCGATTCTGCTTTTAAAAGATTATTTTGATCCTCCCATTCTGGCCCTGGCGGTCGGGGTTCTCATCGGCGGTCTGCTCCAGGTTCTGCTGCAACTGCCTTACCTGATTAAGGAGGGTTCTCTTTTAGGTTTTTCCTTTAACTTTGGACATCCAGGCTTAAGGCAGATCGGCCTGCTCATGGCGCCGGCGGCCTTTGGAGCCGCGGTCTATCAGTTTTCCGTTTTTATCAGCACGCTCCTGGCTTCCTTTTTGCCTGAGGGCTCTATCTCGGCCCTGTACTATGCCGACCGCCTGGTGCAGTTTCCCCTGGGCATCTTTGCCATTGCCTTGGGGTCGGCCGTGCTGCCTTCCATGTCCCGCCAGGCAGCCTCGGAAGATATGGCCGGTCTGAGAGACACCCTGTCTTATGCCTTGCGCCTGGTCTTTTTCATCAGCCTGCCTGCCATGATCGGGCTTATTGTCCTGGCCGAACCCATCATCCGCCTTCTTTTTCAGCGCGGCCATTTTGACGCCGCGGCCACCCGGATTACGGCCAACGCCCTGGTGGCTTACGCCATCGGCCTGTGGGCCTTCTCCGGGGTGCAGATTCTGGTGCGCGCTTTTTATTCTCTCAAGGACACCAGGACCCCGGTCAAGATCGCCATCATCTCGCTTCTGGTCAACATAGTTTTAGCCATCCTGCTTATGAGACCCCTCAAGCACGTCGGCCTGGCCCTGGCGACCTCGCTCGCGTCCATGCTCAACCTGACCCTGCTGACCCTTATTCTGCGTCAAAGATTAGGCCGCATTGAAAGCCGGGTGATCGTGAACTCGCTGCTTAAGATTTTACCGGCCGCGCTCCTCATGGGCCTGGTGATTTTTTTGGTGCGCCGGTATTATTACCCGGAAGCGGCATCAACCTTGCACTTGGGCCTGCTGGTGGCGGGTGAGGTGGTTTTAGGCGCAGCCATCTATCTTGTCCTGGCCGCCTGGTGGCGCAGTCCGGAGCTTAAGTACATCTGGTCTCTTTTTCGTCCGAAGGCGCGATTGTAGAGTTTTAAACATGGGTAGGGTAAAGCCGGTTTTTTTACGCTTGCCGCTCGTTCGTCCGTCTCTGGAATCACTCGCTCTGATTACCTTCGCCTTATTTCTCCTGAACCGGCTTCTAAGAAACAGCTGTAGGTCAGGGTGCGAAGCTCCCTGACACAAATTGTCAGGGAGACCCACTTACCGGGCCACCCTGACCTACAAGGCTGGTCTCTTT